>NZ_JBEZEH010000120.1:0-22123 GCF_040648775.1 Micromonospora sp. NPDC049089 | reverse complement strand
TGTGAGTCATCATGATGACTCACAGACATCACGCTCTCCGGGATGTCGCCCTGGCCGCCCCCCGCCAGGGCGGCGTGACCAGACCGCCTCGGGCGCAATCGGCGCGACGTGGAGGAACCAGTCCAGCGTAGAGTGGCCAGCTGGTTCGTAGGCGCGGCGTAGGGTCCGGCGGACGCCGCTCGACCGGGGTGGCCAGCCGCGTCGCAGGCGTGGCGTGCGGGCCGCTCAGGTGCGTCGGTGTCGGCCGACCGGCGGACCGTCCGGTACGGAGTCCAGGCCGTGCCCGCCGTCGAACAGCCCGCCCTCGCCGCCAGCGCCGGCCCAGCCCTCGTCGCCACCCCAGCCCTCCGAGCCGGCGGCCGTCATTCCGCCGCCGTGGGGTGCCGTGCCGCCGGAGAGTGCCATCCCGCTGCCAGGGAACGCCGTGCTGCCGGGCCAAGCCATTCCGCTGCCGGCGGGTGCCACCTCGCTGCCGGCGGGCATCGCCCCACTGCCAGTAGGTGCGACCCCGCTACTGCCGGGTGTCATCCCACTGCCGGGTGTCATCCCACTGCCCGGCGTCACCCCACTGCCCGGAGGTGCGACCCCACTGCCGACAGGCGTCGTCACGCCGCCGCGAGGTGCGAGGTCGCTCCCGCCCGGTGCCGCGCCGCCGTGTGGTGTCGCCGGGCCTTCGATGGCCGCGGCCGCCCGGCTGGCAGCCCAGGCGGCGCCGCTCCCGGCCGCCCCACCACCGCCACGCCGGCCCGCGCCACTGCCACCCTGGCCCGAGCCACTGCTTCGGCCCGTGCCTGCACCGCCTCGGCCCGCACCGCGGCGTGATGTGCGGGAGGACGCGGCCAGTCGGGGAGCCGCCCCCGCGGTGGCTGGACGGCGGCGCAGCCCCAGGACTGCGCCGATCTGAGCGCCGACGATGCTCGCCACGGCCAGCACGGCAGAGACCGCCAGCGGGCGGTTCACCCGATCGGCGGGACCGACCCGGGCTGCACCGACCGTCATCGCTGGTGGTTGGCCCGCTGACTCCGTACCGCTGGGTGGTGCCGGGGCCACCCGCGGCGGTGCGGCCCGCTCGGGCGCCGGCCGGGGCGCGGGCGGCTTCGGTGCCGCGGGCCTGTCGACGAGCCGACCGGTGGCGTGCTGCCGGGACCCCTGGTCGGCGGCCTCCGTGGGCAGTCGGAGCAGTTGGCCGGGGCGGATCCGGTCCGGGTCGTCGAGCTTGTTCAGCTTGGCGAGCTGTCGGTAGTCGTCGAACTCGTCCAGGTACCGTTCGGCCACCTCCCCGAGGTAGTCGCCCCGGGCCACCCGGTACACCGGCGCGGGCTCGTCGTTCGCCGCCGAGGCGCCTGGTGCGGCCAGCCCCGTCCCGGCCAGGCCGAGCAGGCCGCCCCGGGCTACCGGCGCTGCCGTGTCTGGTGTCGTCGCGGCTCGGCTCGGCGCGGCCAGGGTGGTGACGACGGACGTTGCGCTCGGACTCGCGTACACCGGAGTGTTGTAGACCGCTGCGGCGCTGGCGGCGGCCGGGCTGGCGATCAGGATCAGCGCGACCGAGCCGACCAGCGCGGCGGCGGCCTTCTGCTGGCGGCCCATCCCGGGCAGCTTCGGCGCCGGCCGGCGCAGGGTCTGTGCGCCCAGTTCGACGAGGACGGAGAAGGCGAACGTGGCCCAGCCGAACCACCCTGCCAGGGCCAACGCCCGCAGGAAGAGCTGACCGTCGTCCCGACTGGTCAGCGCGGTGCCCATCTCGCTGATCGTGGGGAGGTGATCGGGCAGCGGGTTACCGGCGAAGGCCAGCAGCGCGATCGGCGCGCCGACCAGCAGCACCAGGAGCACGGCCAGCGCGCCAATGCCGGTGAGGATCCGTCCGGTCCGCCGTACGACGGACCCACCCGATACGGGCATGGCTGCCTTCCTTCCTACGGTGTTGCGGTGATGGCACGCGCGGTCGCCTCGCCGGTGACGGTGACCGTCTTCTTCTGGGTGAACGGCCCGATCATGGCGCGCTGGTAGGTGATGGAGACGGTCACCCGGATCAGGGTCTCCCCGTCGACATCGGGGAAGTTCACGGTGTGGCCTGCGGTCTTCACGGCGTTCAGGTAGTTGGCCACCGCCTTGCGCGCCTCCGGCTCGTCGATCCGCTTCGGCCCGCCCTCGATGGCGGTGGCCCGGTCGATGGCCTGACCGCCGGCCCGGGCCGCCTCGGCGGCCAGGTTCTGGGCGTGTTGCAGGGTGCGGAGCTGCCCGGCGGCGTCGAAGGAGAGGCCGATGATGGCCAGTACGCCGATCATCGTCACGGCGAGGAAGATGCTCACCCGGCCGTGCTCACCTGCCCGCGAGGGCCGGGCAGCCGACGTGGCCGCCGTCATTGCCGACTCCGGTAACGGTCAAGTGGGGAGGTGAACTCCGCGGTGATCAGCCGATCACTCTTCATCCCGGGCAGGATGCCGAGGGTGATGTCCTTGAAGGACACCAGGCAGCTGATCTTCACCGTCACGGTGGCGTTCGACCCGACCGAGCTGCTGAAGGCATCGTCGAAGCTGGAGGCATTGCCGGGCGACTTGCCGGTGAACGTCGGGTCCAGGTCGTTGGCGCAGGCCAGGCCATGCCAGTCCAGCTGGTCCTGGGCGGCTTCCAGCGCATTCTTCCGGGCGGTGTCGGAGTCCCGGGAGATCGAGGCGGCCCGGGCGGCGTCGTGCGCTGCGGCCTGGAGCGTCTCCGCTGCCACGGCGCTGCGCCCGACCACGCCGGCCAGCACCATCAGCGCGATGAACGCGGGCGCGAGGACCGCCACCTCGATGGAGACCGAGCCCCGCTCGGCGGTACGGGTCATGGCGGTGTCACCCTCTCCACCGTTCCATGGGCGGTCTGCTGAATTGCGAAGTCCACGCCCGGCACCACGGACAGGGACCGGCCGCTGACCGTGCAGGTCACGTCGGTCGTGGTGGTCTCGCAGGTCGGCCCGGCCTTCTCCCAGCCCACCAGCCAGCCGCCGGCGCCCTTCAGGAAGCGGGAGGCGCTTTCCACCCCGGCACCGTTGCCCGCCTGGTACGTCCGCTGCGCGTTGACGCCACTCTGCGCGGCGTTCAACGCGGTGGAGCGGGCGAGGAAGACGGCCGCGACCTGGATCGAGGCGAAGAGCAGCACCAGGATCAGCGGCATCATCACGGCGAGTTCCACCGGGTTGGCGCCCCGCTCGCGGTCGCCGGCCGCGAGGCGGCGCCGGGCGGCGGTGACCGCCCGGCTCCACCTCGGGTACGCGGCTCGACGCACGCCAGCTACTTCGTTTCGGTGTAGTTCGGGATGTTGGTCATCCAGTTGTTGGCCTTGGTCAGGGCCAGGGCGGTGACGGCGATGGCGACCCCGACCAGACCGGCGATGATCACCGCGGTGGGCACCGGGCTGTCGCCGCGCTCACCATCGCGGCGCAGTTCGGCCAGGCGCGTCGTCACCACGACGTGCAGGTAGCTGAGGATGGACATGGCGTTCTCCTTCAGGGGGCGGGGTCAGACACGGGCGATGAACGGATAGAGGACGAACCCGAGCAGCACGAAGACGAGCAGCGCGCCCGGGATGTCGAGCTTGCTGGTGATCCCCTCGGCGCGGGCGAGGTTGTCGGTGCGGATCTGGTCGCGCAGCGAGTCGGCCCGGCTGCGCAGCGTCTCGTGCACCTGCGCGCCCTCGCTGCCGGAGGAACGCATGATCGCGCCGACGTCGCCCAACTCGGGAATGCCGATCTTGTCGGCGAGGTCGCGCAGTTCGTCCCAGGGCGCGTGCATCTGCATCTGGGCGATCCGCAGCGACTCCTGGAGCCGGTCGAACACCCAGCCGTCGCAGACCGCAGCCGCCCGCTCCAGCGACTGCACCGGCCCGTGCGCCGCGGAGAGCTGCAACGCCACCAGGTCGAGGTAGGTACAGACCGCCTGGCGGAACTCGTCGCGGGCGGCGGCAGCCTTGGTCAGTACGGCGCGGTGCGCCAGCAGGGCGGCCAGCAACGCCAGGCCCAGACTGCCCAACACCGGCACCACCAGCGGGAACGGAATGCCGAGCGACCACAGCACCACCCCGAGCACTGTCGGTGTGGCCAACCCGATCAGCGCGGAGAGCAGCACCGACAACGCGTACTGCTCGGGCGTCTGACCGATCAGGGCGAGCTGCATCTGCGGCGGCCGCATCCAGCGGGACATCCCGCTCAGCCAGTCGAGTCGCCGGGACGCGGGCGTGGACACCCGGCCGGTGCCCGGCGGCTGATGCAGCCGGCGCAGCGCAGGCCCGAGCGCCGGTGTCGCCGGCACCAGCTCCCGGACCACCAGGAACACACCCAGACCGATCCCGGCGCCACCGCAGACCGCGAGGGCGAACTGCCAGTTCACGAACACGCGAGCCGCCTCTCGCTCGCGACTGCGGGGCTCCGCTGCGCTGCACTCCCCGCGCTCACGCGATCACCTCGCTCGGGTTGGGCGCCGGCAGGAACCGGGCCGGCCGTTGCGGCTGGCTCATCGACCGCACCCAGGCCAGCAGGCCGATGAAGGCGGCGCCGAGGGCGGCCATCACCAGCTGACCCACCGGGGTGCCGTACGGCCTGATGTACTCGGTGTTGATCAGCCCGTACGCCAGGGTCGCCAGCGTCATCCCGGTGAGGAAGCGGACCGCGAACCGGGGCTGGGTGCGCTTGGCCTCGATCTCCCGCCGGGTGGCCACCTCCGCGGACGCCGCGCCGGCGATCGAGCCGAGCACGTCACCCAGCCGCTCACCCCGGTCCGACAGGTGCAGGATCAGCGCCGCGACCACCTGGTCGCAGACCGGGTCGGCGATCTCGTCGGCGAACGCCAGCAGGGCGGAGCGGGCCATCCAGCCGGCCTGGAGGCGGGCCGCGAGCAGCCGTACCTCGTCCTCGACGCCGGGTGGGACGCTGCCGATCGTGCCGATGATCGCCTGCTGGAGGCCCTGCCCGGTGCCGGAGACGTCCTTGAGTCGGCGGGTCCACTCGCCGACCGCCTCGATCCGGGCGATGGCCCGCTGTTCGGCCTTGCCGACTCCGAACAGCCACGGGGTGCCGGGCACCGCCACCGCCACCAGCAGGCCCACCACCGGCAACCCGGTCAGCAGGAACGCCAACGCGCCGGCGACCAGCGCGGCGACCAGCAGCGCCTGATAGGCCCGCTGCTCGGCCGGCGTGCTGCCCGGCCCGCGCCACAGTCGGCTCAGCCCCGGCCCGCTGCCCGGCCCTGGCCCGGGGGGTCGACGGGTGCCGACCAGGGCGACCACGGCCAGCAGTAGCCCGGCCACACAGGCGGCGCCGGAGACCACCGCGATCAACTCAAGGCTGTCGAACATCAGGTCACCGCCGGGCCAGTCGGGTCTGCCGAGGTCGCCGCCAGGCACCAGCACCGGCCTCGACCCACCGGGTCAGCAGCCGCGCGTCGTAACCCACCCGCAGCAACTGGTCGCGGACCCGCTCCGGCAGGTGCCGGGGGACCGCGCGACCGTCCGGGCCGGGCCCGAAGACGGTGGTGGTGGTGATCCGACCGGCTTCGCCGGCCCCGATCACCTCCTCCACATGCGAGACGAACCGGTGCTTCCGCCCGCCGATCGCGGTCTCGTCCTCGACGGTGACGTAGACGATCAGGTCGAGCGCGTTGCCGGCCATCCGCCGGGCCTGGTCGACTGTCATCTCGCGGCCGTGCGCCAGGGCCAGCTCGACGATCCGTTCACCCACACCGGCGGCGGTACGGGCGTGGATGGTGCACATCGACCCCCGGCTGGTGGTCATCGCCTGGAGCATCGGCACGATCTCCCGGGACCGCACCTCACCCACGATGATCCGTAGGACGCCCATCCGCAGGGACAACGGGATCAGGTCGGCGATGGTCACCTCACCGGCCGGGCGGCCGTCGAAGCCGCGCTCGCCGTGCCCCTCCCGGGCCTCGAAGCTCATCACCGCCCGGTGCCGCTCCCGGCGGCGGGCCGGGAGCAACTCCCGACTCTCCTCCAGCAGCACGTACGGCTCATCCTGCGGGATCTCGTTCATCAGCGCGCGGATGACAGTGGTCTTTCCGGCACCGGCCAACCCGGCGACCATGATGTTCAGACCGGCACGCATCGCGGCGCGGAGGAAGTCGCGCAGCAGCGGGTCGATCATCTCGTCCAGGTCACCTCGGCCGCCCGCGAGGTCGTCGAGGCTCACGTCCAGGGTGTTGTGCTTGCGGATCACCGCGTACGGGCGGTGGCTGACCAGGAACACCGCGGCCAGCCGGCTGCCGTCGGGCAGTTGCAGGTCGAGGGTGGGTTTCACTGTGGAGAGGGACCGCTCGGTCGCGCCCGCCCGACGGGCCGCCGCCTGGAGGATCTCCACCAGCTCGGCGTCGCTGTCGGCGATCGGCTCGGCCCAGTCCACCCCACCGCCGTGCCGCGTGATGCGTACCTGGTCGCAGCCGAGGATGTGCACCTCTTCGATGGTGTCGTCGACGAGCAGCGTCTGTAGCCGGCCGAGCCCGACCAGCTCGGCGGTCACCTGGTCGAGCAGCATGCGTTCGTCGCCGGCGGCCATCGGCGTGCCGGACCGGCGCACCGAGTCCGCGTACGCGGCGACCACCGTGACGGCGAGCCGGGCCCGCTCGGTGTCCTCCTCGTCGACAGTGAACTCCCGGCCGCGCTGCCATACGGTGAGCCGTTCGGTGAGTTCGCGGCGCAGCTCCCGAACCACCTGGAAGTCCATCCGGGCCCGAGGTGGCGACTCGGGCGGCGGGTTGGTCGCGGGCGGCGGCTGCGGCTGCGGCCCGGACTGGTGGTGCCGGCCGTTCGGCAGGGCCAGGGGCGGCGCGGTGGAGGTCACTGCCGGTGGCTGCTGGCGCGGATCGGTGGAGACCGGCTCAAACCGCATCCGGCACCCCCTGCTGCACGGGCCACGCCAACCGGGCCCGTCGCCGCTCCAGGAGCGACCCGATCGGGACTTCCAGCGCCGCCGCCGCGCGCATCAGCGGCCGACCGGCCCGCACGGTCCCGCCCAGGGCGAGCACCCCGGCGGTACGCGCATCGTGCGGCAGCCGTGCGATGACGGGCAGTTTCAGGGCGCGGCTGATCTCGGCCCGCCCGTGCCCGTCGCCGACCAGCAGCAGCCGCAGGGTGCCCGGGGGCACCCGGTGCTCGGCGAAGTCCCGTTCGATCGCGGTGACCACCGCGCGGGTGCCGGAGAGGTCCGGCAGGTTCGCCCGGGTCACCAACAGCACCACCGAGGCGGCCCGCAGCACCGGCCAGGGAGGCCCGGTCACGTGCAGCCGACCACAGTCGACAAGGACGTCATAGCCGGGGGTGCCACGGTCGAGGGCGTCGAAGTAGTCGGCGAAGCGCTGCCAGAGCGGGGTGACGCTGCCGCTCTGGGCTGGGTCGACGAGGCCGGGCAGCAGCAGTCGTTCCCGGCGGGGGGCGTCCAGGTCGACCAACTGGGACCAGAACGCGGTCTCCAGGTTGCCGTCGCGCAACTCGCCGACGGCCAGCTCTCCGATGCCGCGTGGGCCGTCCAGCTGGCCGCCGAGGTATCCGGCGAGGATCGAGCCGCCGGCCGGGTCGCATTCGGCTACCACCAGCCGCCGGTGCCAGGCCAGCGCGCAGGCCAGCGCCGAGGTGGTGACGCCGGGCGAACCCTTCGCGGACACCAGCGCGATGATCGCCATGCTCAGGCCGCCTCGGTCAGTACGACGGCGAGCCGTTCCTGTGCGGCGAGCGCCACCACCGCTGGCACATCACGGGTCAGTAGCGCCAGGTACAGGACCCTGTCGTCGTTGGCCGGGCTGACCATGTCGATGACGGTGGCCGCGAACCGGGTGCCGGTGGCGGCCGTGTCTTCGTCGGCATCGTTGTCCGGGGTGCTGACCAGCAGGACCTTGTCGCCGGGGTGCAGTTCTCGGGCCGGCACCTGGGCGGTCTTCAGGCCGAGCGCGATCTGCTGCTGGCCGGGGCCGAGCAGCGGGTCGTCGGTGACCTGTCCCAGGGTGAGCAGCGTGCCCGGAAGCAGCGCGACAGCGGCCCGTTTGCCGACCACCTCGTCGAGCCGTGCGGCGGGCACCGGGCGTAACCCCTGGCCGCCGGCGACCTGCACGGTGACCAGGTCGGCCGCGCTGATCTCCCGGCCCACCTCGACCGGTCGCGCGACCGCCAGATAGCTGCCGGTGGCTCGTACGGAGGTGACCGCGAAGGCCGCGCCCAGCCCGCCCAGCGCGATCAGGAGGACGGCGAGACCGAGCAGCCCGGGACGGACCCGGCGCTGGCGGACCACTGTGGGCGGGTTGACGGGTGCGTCCACCGACGGGGTTCCGTTGCGCGTCGCGAGGCTCATCTGGTGACCACCTGGAGTTCGTTAATCTGGATCTGCACGATGCCGCTTCTCCGGGTCTGCGGGATCACCCGCCTTGTGGCGTCGCTGTTGGTCCACCAGCTCACCGTCCAGTGCGTGGTGGCGGTGACGTCGTAGGTGTCTGCCTTCGGGTAGCCCTTGTCATAGCCGCAGTCCGGGGAGGTGGAACCCGCCCGGGTGCCTGTGGCCTTGTACTCGGTGCCGGCGCTGTAACAGGGGACCGTCTCGCCGTTGCCCATGTCCCAATCGATCCGGTCGACCTTCGCTTCGATGTAGACGGTCAGACCCCGGTCGGACTCGTCGGCGTAGAGCGGACCGAAGTAGTTCTTCCCCGGGGTTGCCCACATCCAGACGGGCAGGCCGACCAGGCCGGGGCCGATGCTCTTTCGGGGTGCCACCTTCAGCCGGGCCGGCAGCAGACTGATCGACGCCAGGGCGCGACGGGCCAGCTCCTCCGGGTCCGGCGGTGCGCCGAAGCCGGCCGGCGGGTCGGCCAACGACACCACCTCCTGGGCACCCAGGTCGCCGCCGTTGCAGGTTTGCAGGTACCACTGCTCACCCTCGGGGGGTTCGACCGGCCCCTCGGTCAGCTTGTAGTAGCACCCGTCGCCGCTGTTGAACCAGCCCAGGTCCTCGTCGTAGCAGGGGATGGTCCGCCCGTTCCACTGGCAGACGCCGCTCCCGCCGCCGCCCCCGTCGTCCCCGCCCCCACCGTTGTCCCCGCCGCCGCCGGGGTCACCGGGGTTGCCGGGCTCGTCGTCCCAGACACTGCAGTCGGGTTGGTCGGGCGGGCAGCCGGCTCCCGGGTCGGCCCGTAGGGCGGCGGTGGCCGGCGGGGCTGCACCCACCACCAGCAGGAGCGTGAGGCCGATCCCGGCGAGCGCGCGTCGGGTTGTCACGGCCCGGCTCAGCACGGCTGGTCCCGGTGCGTCGCGCCGTAGTTGATCAGCCAGCGACCGTTCGGATATCGGGTCGCGGTGGCGGTGGAGAGGTGTCTGCCGCCACCGCTGCCCGGCACAGCGCGTTTGTCCTTGGCGTAGACCAGCCGGTAGCCGGTCGTGTCCAGGCAGTCCTGGATCTCCACCGTGGCCGGCTTCGCGTCCAGGCTGACGGCGGTCACGGTCGGGTCGGACTTGAACGTCCCGGTACGCATAGCGCCGTGCTCCTTGGCCTCGCGAATGGACACCCGGACCCGAGTCAAAAGTGGATCACCGAGAAAACGGGACAGTTCCGGCGATCGCGGATCACTGCGCAGGCCGGCCGTGCGCGAGGCCGCGAGATAACCGGAGTACGCGTCAAGTGCCGCCTTTTCGGCAGTGCGTCGTTCGACGTCGGAATCGGTCCGGGGTCCGTTGTCGCGGACTTCCGTCGGCCGTTCGACCGCTTCCCGTCCGCTGGCGCAGGCAGTGACCGGAATCGCCGCCACGCCCACCAGCAGGCAGATTGCCGCTCTTCTGAGCTGCCTTCCGCGCACCGTCGAGCCTCCTCGTGGTCGCCCGGAGTGGTGAGGGTTCACCGCCGTCGGGCATACGGAAGCGCGCCCGGATCAGCACATCCGGAGCGTTCATTGCGCTTCTGCATTCACCGTTACGGATCTTCTACAAATTGGGGGTCCTGTGTCGTCCGATGGTGAAGGTGAGGCTTGCGTCGCACCCAAGGGGCGAGCATAGGCTGACGCTCGCCGATGCAACAGAGGCAATTCAAGCGAACACTCAGCGTGATGACAGGTGGTGGTGGCAGGTGTCCACACTGCTCCCCGGGCAATGGGCGAGCGAACTGTCGTTATTGATGGGGCGTCGCCGGGCCGGACGGGTTCACCGCAGTCGCGTCACCGGTCGCGGGAGTGGGACATCGCGGTCTCATCCCGGCATTCGACCGACGTCGGCACCCCGTCGGCGGGCTGCCTCGTCCAACGGCACGCCTGACTCGGAACTGGTCGAAAGCGCGCGTGCGGGCTCCGGTCGGCAGGTCGCTTTCTGCGCCATCCGCTACACCGCAGCGAGCGTGCAATCACGATCCGTGTTCACCGTCGCAGGGGAGCAGTCAGCCGCAATGGAGGAGACATGGCGCTGACCGGCCCCCCGGCGGCCACCCCCGGTCGGGAAGACCGACCCGATCGGAGTCCGGCACCCCGGCCGTCCGGTGCCACGACGGGACCCGCAGGCCAGGCGGCGCCCGCTCCGCCGCGCGAACGACCGGTCGACCCCGCCTCGGCGGTGGCACGCACCCGGGTCTCGACAGTGTTCGCGATCCTCGCGATCAGTCCGCTGATGCGCTTGGCGGCGCTGCGCTACGCCGTACCCCCGGGTCTGCCCAGCCGGAGTGGCTGCGACGCCTGCGGCGCGCCGGTCGGCCTGACCCACCCCTGGCCGGCGCTGGGCCCGGCGGCCCGGTGCGGTCGGTGCCGGGCCCGGGTCGGCCCACCGCCGGCCACCGTCGAGCTGGCACTGCTCGCGGTGGCGGTGCTGCTGGCGATCGCCGGCCCGCCGGGCGGGGCGCTGCCGGCGCTGATCTGGTGGCTGGGTTGGACCATCCCGGCGATCCTCGTCGACCTGGCCGTGCACCGGTTGCCGGACCGGCTCACACTGCCCGCGGCGGCCGGCACCTGGCTGCTGCTCGGCGTGGCCGCGCTCGACGCCGACCCGGGGCACTGGCTGCGAGCCGTCATCGGCGGCGCCGGGCTGGCGCTCTTCTTCGCCAGCACCGCTGTGCTGCTCGGCCGCCGCGGCTTCGGGCTGGGCGACGCCAAGCTGGCGCTCAGCGTCGGTGCGCTGCTCGGCTGGTACAGCTGGCCGGTGCTGCTGTTCGGGCTGGTGCTCACCTTCGGGCTCTCCGCAGTGGTGAGTCTGGTCCTGCTGGCCACCCGCCGCGCCAACTGGAGCACCCACCTGCCGTTCGGCCCGTTGCTGCTGCTCGGCACAACTGCCGCACTCCTGCTGGCGACCTGACCCGCCTCGTCGCTGGTCAGGGGCGGGATCGGCTGGCCAGCTTGGGGGCCGGGCTGCCGGAACGGTTGGCCCGGCGGCGGAGCACCTCGCTGGTTGGGCGGGCCAGCAACGGGGTGAGCACCACGGCGACCAGGGCGCCGAGCAGCACACCCGCGATCACGTCGTGCGGGTAGTGCACGCCCACGAAGACCCGTGAGAAGGCGCCGAGCGCGGCCAGGGGCAGCGCGATCAGGCCGAGTCGGCGGGAGAGCAGCAACGTGGTGACCGCCAGCGCGCCGGCGATGGTGGCGTGGTTGCTGGGGAACGACCAGTCGCCCGGCGGTGGGCAGACGCCCGCGATGATCTCCCGACCGATCGACCGGCAAGGGCGATCCTCGTCCACCACGGTCTTGAGGAACTCACTGCCCACGTACGCCAGGACGGCCGGCACGGGCGCGATCAGGGCGAGTGCCCGGTCGTGCGGGCCGCCGGAACGGCGGCTCAGCGCGGCCATCACCAGCAGCGCGCCGAGTAGCAGGATCACCCCCTCGGTGGCGTGCCCGACGAACCACTGCACCGGCTCTGGGCTACCGGCGGCGGCGTCGACGACGTCGCTGTACCACTCGGCGCTGATCTCCGGAACGTCAATGCTGCCGTTGTCGACCATGCATCACCTCACTTCACGTTCATACCCCGTTCACCCTGGGAACACCCTAGGAACGCGGCAGAGGGCACTGCTCCTGTCGAAGGTCGGGTGGGCTGCACGACCTTCGTCCAGGATTCGCACAGCCGGCTCTGGTTGCCTGTTACAGGAGGACGTCGACATTCACAGGAGGCTTCGTGCAGACCGGTTCGGCCACCGAACAACCGCAGCCCACCGCCGCTACCGCAGACGACGAGACCTGGCGGATCCGGCGCACGGAGGCCGACATGGACCGGCTCGGCGAGACCGAGTCGATCTTCGCGTTGGGCAACGGGTGGATCGGCTGGCGTGGGGTGCTCGACGAGGGTGCCCCGTGCGGGATGCCGGGCAGTTACGTCAGTGGCTTCCACGAGCGGCGTGAGCTGAGCTATCCCGAGGAGGGGTACGCGTTCCCGCCGGCCAGCGACACCGTCATCAGCGCACCGAACGCCGCACTGATCCGGCTCTGGGTCGACGACGAGCCGTTGGATCTCCGGACCGGGTCGCTGCGCAGCCATGAACGGGTGCTCGATCTTCGTACCGGCGTGCTGCGCCGGGAGACCGAGTGGATCTCACCGGCCGGGCGGGGCGTACGCATCCGCAGCACCCGGTTGGTGTCCCTGCCGCGTCGCCCGGTGGCTGCCGTCCGGTACGAGGTCGAGCCGTTGGACACCGCCGTCGAGCTGAGGGTCAGCTCGGACCTGCTGGCCAACGAGAAGGTGCCGGAGCGTTCGGACGACCCTCGGGCCGCCTCGGTGCCCAGCGACCCGCTGACCGCCGAGACGTACCGTGCGACCGGCCACGACGGCGTGCTGGTGCACCGTACCGAGCGCAGCGGCCAGCGTGTGGCGGTGGCGGTCAGTCACCTGCTGGAAGGTCCGAGCACTGTGACGACCAGCGGCGACTGCACCCCGGACCGGGTACGGCTGACCGTGGCGGGTCGCCTGCACCCGGGGGAGCGGTTGCGGCTGACGAAGTTCGCCGCCTACGAGTGGGCGACGGTCGACGCGACGCCCGCCGACGAGTTGGCCGCCCTGGTCGCCGCCGAGGCGGACGCGGCGCGCGCTGACGGCTTCGACGCCCTGCTCACCGACCAGCGCGCCGCCCTCGACGCGGCCTGGCAGGTCGCCGACGTGCGGCTCGACGGCGATCCGGAGCTTCAGCAGGCCGTTCGGTTCGCGATGTTCCACCTGATCCAGGCCGGTCGCCCGGACTCCGACCGGACCATCTCGGCCAAGGGGTTGACCGGCAACGGCTACGACGGGCACGTCCTGTGGGACACCGAGAGTTACGTCCTGCCGGTGCTCACCTACCTGGCCCCGGCGGTGGCCCGCTCGGCGTTGAGGTGGCGGCACGCCCACCTGCCCGAGGCGCGGGAGCGGGCCGCCGAGCTGCGGTTGACCGGCGCGACCTTCCCGTGGCGCACCATCGGCGGCCGGGAAAGCTCCGGCTACTGGCCGGCGGGCACCGCAGCGCTGCACGTCAACGCCGACATCGCCGACGCGGTGCTGCGCTACCTGGCGGCCACCGACGACCAGCGGTTCCTGGCCGAGGCGGGGCTGGAACTGCTGGTGGAGACCGCCCGGCTCTGGCACGGCTTCGGCCACTGGTCGGACGAGGGCGGCTTCCACCTGCACGGGGTGACCGGCCCGGACGAGTACGCCGCGCTGGTCGACGACAACGTGTTCACCAACCTGATGGCGAGGCGCAACCTGCGCGGCGCGGCGGACGCCGCCGAGGGGCATCCTGAGCTGGCCGACCGGCTCGGCGTGGACCTCGACGAGGTGGCCGGCTGGCGGGCCGCCGCCGACGCGATGGCCATTCCGTACGACAGCGAGCGCGGGGTGCACCAGCAGGCCGCCGGCTTCACCGAACAGCCCGAGTGGGACTTCGCGAACACCGGTGACGACGACTACCCGCTGCTGCTGCACTTTCCGTACCTGGAGCTGTACCGCAAGCAGGTGGTGAAGCAGGCCGATCTGGTGCTGGCCATGCAGCTCTGCCCCGGTGAGTTCACCGCCGACGAGAAGGCCCGCAACCTGGCCTACTACGAGGCCCGCACGGTCCGCGACTCGTCGCTGTCGGCGGCCCCGCAGGCCGTACTGGCCGCCGAGGTCGGGCACCTGGATCTGGCGTACGACCTGTTCGCCGAGTCGGTCCTTCAGGACCTGGCCGACCTGGGCGACAAGACCGCCGACGGTCTGCACCTGGCCTCGCTGGCCGGCGCGTGGCTGGCGCTGGTGCAGGGCTTCGGTGGGCTGCGCGACGACCGGCGGATGCTCTCCTTCGACCCCCGGCTGCCGCGCCGGATCGACAGGCTGGCGTTCAGCCTGCGCTGGCGCGGCAACCGGCTGCGGGTCACGTTGACTCCGGCCGAGGCCCGCTACGAGCTGCCCGACGCCGCCGCGGATGCCGAGGTCGAGCTGTTGCACCACGGCGAGTCGCTGCGGGTCACCGGCGCCGAACCGGTCACCCGACCGATGCCGCCGGTGCCCGACCCCGGTCCGGAACCGCCCTCCCCGCCCGGCCGCCGCCCCACCCGCCGCTCAGCCGACTGAGTCGCCCCGACCGGTTCGGGCCGGCGCGGCTTCGTCCCGAGTCGGCGCGGGCTCCAGCTCAGGTCGGGGCGGGACCGCCGGTCATCCGCTCGCGGACGGCCTCCAGCGCCTCGAAGGCGTACGCCCAGTTGTGGCACTTGAAGCTGCGCAGACCGTCGATCGCTGTGTGACAGTCGGAGCAGCGCACCCCGGCGATGGCGTCCGGGATCTCGGTGTTGACGTACTTGCGCTCGCCCAGGATGACCGTGGCGATCATGGCTTTGTCGTGCAGGCCGGAGAGCGCCGACGAGACGATGTCGTACCAGGTGACCCGTCGGCGGCACTTCGGGCAGTCAGGTTCGTCGCCGCTGACCCAGAGCGGGGCGCCGATGCTGCGCGCCGGCATGCCGAGCAGTTTCTCCAGCCGCCGGACGTCCGACTCGGGGGTGGTCCAGCGGTGTCGGCCGGGCAGTGATGCGGGCGAGTCGTACACGGCGCGGAACAGGTCGTTGTCGACCTGCACGGTCTCGCGCTGAGCGGTCATCGGCGTCCCTCCTCGTTGAGTCGGCGCCCTCACCGTGGCCAGCGGTGACCATGGGCGCAGCCGGATCAACGACACGAGGGGGCGGTGGGTCGTCGCTCCGCCGCTGACCGCTTTCGCCTCCGGTGGCCGGCCTCGGGTGGTACGACGGACGCAGGGCGTGCGTCGGCGGGAGGAGCGCCGATGGCGAGCAGACCCGAGCGGTTGCTGCGGGGCGGCAACTCGCCGCTGAGCGCCTCGTTCCTGGAGCTGTTCTTCGACCTGGCGTTCGTGCTCGCCCTCAGTCAGTTGGCCGCCCACCTGCTGCACGACCTCAGCCTGGCCGGCGCGCTGCGTACCGCCCTGCTGTTGACGGGCGTCTGGTGGATCTGGGTGCCCACCACCTGGTTCGCCGACTGGTACGACCCGGAGAGTCCGGCGGTGCGGTGGTTGCTGGTGAGTGCCGCGCTGGGCAGCCTGCTGGCCGGGGTGGCGATCCCGCAGGCGCTGGACGGGCGGGGCCTGCTCTTCGCCGGGGCGTACGTCTCGGTGCACATCGCCCGGGGCGTTGTCACCGCCGTCGGGTTGCGCGGTCATCCGCGACAGATTCGAACGCTGCGCATCCTCTGCTGGTTCAGCGTCTCCGCCGTACCGTGGTTGGTCGGTGGGTTTCTGCCGCAGTGGCGGGTGCCGCTCTGGCTGCTCGCCCTCGCCATCGACCTCACCGGCCCGCGGCTTCGCTGGCCCACGCCGGGGATGGGCCGGACCGGGCGGCAGGAGTTGCACCTGGCTGGCGAGCACTTCGCCGAGCGGTACCAGCAGATCATGATCATTGCGCTCGGCGAACTCGTCCTGGTCGCCGGCCTCTCGTACGCCGACACCGATCTCCACTTCCCGCAGACTGTCGCGTTCCTGTTGGTCTTCGCCACCGCCGTGCTGATCGGTCTGCTCTATGTCACGCCCGCCGGTCAGCGCCTCGGCCCCGCCATCGAGCGTGCCGATCCGGCCAGTCTCGGCGTCATCACCGGATATCTGCACCTGGTGATGATCGCCGGGCTGGTGGTCACCTCCGTCGGCGCCGAGCTGAGCATCGCGCACCCTCTGCGAACTGGTGACATCACAACGGTCCTGTTCATCCTGAGCGGCCCGATGCTGTTCCTCCTCGGGCGGATCCTCTTCTCGGCGGCGATCCACCGGCGACTCTCCTGGCCCCGGGTCGCCGCCCTGTTCGTGCTGGCCGGCGCGGCGGTTGTTCTGCGGATGCCGCTGCTGGCAGTCAGCGCGGTCGCCACCGGGGTAGCGCTCGCGGTGGTCGTCCTGGACCACGCCGGGATCGGCTCGTACCGACACCGAGCTGACGCGTAGCCAAGAATCCTGACTAAAGTCAGGTATATGGACTCGGCTCTCATCGCCGCCGTACGGCGCTTCAACCGGACGGTCACCCAACGAGTGGGCGCGCTCGACGACGAGTACATGGCCCAGGGGCGCCCTCTCGGGCAGGCTCGGCTGCTCTGGGAGATCGGCCCCGCCGGCGCCGAGGTCGCCACGCTACGGGCCCGGCTCGGCCTGGACTCCGGATATCTCAGTCGACTCCTGCGCACTTTGGAGCACGGCGGCCTCATCACCGTTGGACCGGCGGACCAGGCCGGTGGCGACGGACGGGTACGGGTCGCCACGCTCACCGACGCCGGCCGAACCCGGTGGGCCGACCTCGACCAGCGGTCGGACGAACTCGCCGCCTCGATCCTCGAACCGCTCAGCGAACACCGCCGCGAACGACTCGTCACCGCCATGGCTGAGGTCGAACGGCTGCTCATGGGCTCGATGGTCGTCATCGAGCCGTGCCCACCGAGCGACCCGCGAGCCCGTGCGTGCCTGCGGGCCTACGCCCGCGACATCGCACGACGATTCGACGACGGGTTCGACCCCGCACTGAGCAAACCGCTCCCCGACGAAGCGCTCGTCCCGCCCAACGGGGTGCTTCTGCTCGCCACGCTCAACAGCGCACCGATCGGCTGCGGCGCGGTCAAACTCCACCCCGACGCGCCCGCCGAGATCAAACGCGTCTGGGTGGCCGACACGGTACGCGGGCTCGGCGTCGGGCGGCGACTGCTGGGCGAGCTGGAACGGTACGCCGCCGAGCGCGGGGCGACAGCGGTCCGGCTGGACACCAACCGCAACCTCACCGAGGCCATCGCCCTGTACCGGACGACCGGTTACCGGGAGGTCGAGGCGTACAACACCGAGCCGTACGCCCACCACTGGTTCGAAAAGCAGCTGGGGCACTGACGGCCGCGGTCGTCCGGTGATCGGGCGTCGCGTTCGCGGCGGCTACAGCCGCTCGAAGCTCTCCATGCCGGCGAGTTTCAGCACCTCGGTCCGGGTCGCTGGGCATTCCTTGCGGGTCTGATTGTCGATGTCACGGCCGTTGGGCACCGGGCCCTGTTTCTCGTACCAGGAATAGAGGTTCACTGTGAGGTTCGCCATCGCGCCCGTCTCGGACCCGATTACCTTGAGCGTCGGCACCTGGCCGTCCAGGTAGGCGCACACGTCCTTCGCCGACACCGGAGAGCCGTCGGCCGGAGCGGATCCGGCCGCGCTGGTCGGTCCTGTCGTGTCTTGCACCGCAGTGGGCTCGGGCGCGTCGGCCTCGGTGCACGCCGTCAGGGCGAGCACGAGGCAGATTGCTGGTGCGAGCGGTCGGAACGTACTCATTGGATCTTGTCCTCACGGGGTTCGCGGTGGGTAGGGGTTCCGGCGGCGTTCGCGGCGACGAGCCAGAGGCCGGTGGGCAGCCGGTAGCCGACGCCGGGCTCACGGAACCGGTCGAGCAGCCGGGCGACCCCCGCCCGGGCCGAGGCCTGACCAGCCGGCGGAGCCGCCCGGTAGGCGGCACCGGCCGGGCCGACCTCGATGAGCCATTCGGCCACCGCGTCGGCGTCGTCTGGAGGTTCCAGGGCGACATCGCACGGTGTGATCGTGATGGCGGTGAAGCCGGCGGCGGTGAGGATCCGGGTGAGCCGCGCCGGGTCGGCCAACGCGAACGGACCGGGCTCGTCACCGACCGGGAGTGGTGGTAACGGCCCGAGATGCGGTGCGGCGCCGAGCATCGCCGCGGACAGCCACGGGTTGGCACCACTGTCGCGGAAGACGGTCGCGGCGAGGCGCCCTCCCGGGCGCAGTGATCGCCGGATCGTGCGGCAGCCGGCAACCGGGTCCGCCAAAAGCATCAGGGCCATTCGTGAGAACGCCGCGTCGAACGGGGCACCAGGCACGACATCGAGAGTGTCGATGTCGGCCACGTGAAATTGGATGCCTGGGTACCCGTCGGTGGGAAATCGGCGTCGAGCGGCGGTCACCATCGCCTCGTCGATGTCGACACCGATCGCCGCGCCGGTCTCGCCGACTGCGACGGCGATCTCGGCCGTGGTGCCGCCGCAGCCGCAGCCCACATCGAGGATTCGCTCGGCGGGTCGTGCGGCCAGTCGATCCATGGCAGCCGCGCCCAACGGCCGACCGGTCTCGTCCTGCCGATCGGCGTGGCGAATCCAGCCAGCTGCCGCGCCCGCCCAGAAAGCGGCGCCGCGAGCCCGCAGGCTGGCGGTGTCGGCCATCAGAACGGCATCTCGGCGCCGTCGACGCTCATCGAGCGGAAGTGAGCCGCCTTCGTCGGGTCGAAGCCGTCCTCCTGTGCCGCCAAGCCAGCAGCCCGGACCAGCCGTTCGGACTGGAACCGGCGGAATGCCGCCTCGTCCTGCCAGATGTTGATGATCCGCCAGCCGTCCTCCGTCGGCCCGGCGACATGCGCGAGAAGACCCGGCGGTCGGTCCGGTCCGAGGTGTCGTTCCACCTGCCGGTACTCCGCCTCGCTGACGCCGGGCATCTCCTGCAACACACCGAACGGCATGGCCGCCACCTCTCGATAGAGTTAGACTCTATCCAATAGAGCACTACACTGGAGAGGTGGTTGTCAAGAGACGTTATGACTCTTCCCGCCGACAGGAGCAGGCCCGACAGACCCGGCGAGCGATCCTCGAAGCGGCTGGCCGGCTGTTCGTCGACCCGGGCTACGCGGCCACACCGCTGACCGCTGTCGCCGTGGAAGCCGGCGTCGCGGTCCAGACCCTGTACGCGGTGTTCGGCAGCAAGCGGCAACTGCTCTCCCAGCTGGTCGACGTCACCCTGGCCGGCGACGACGAACCGGTGGCCCTGCCGGACCGGCCCTTCGTCGCCGAGATCCGCGCCCTCACCGACCCCCAGGCCAAGCTCGCCCGCTACGCACGTCACCTTGCCGAGGTCAACGCCCGGCAGGCCCAGGTGATGCTCGCGCTGGCCGGCGCGGCCACGGCCGATCCGGACGCCGCCGAGATCTGGCGCAAGAACGTCGACGACCGCCGTCGCGGCATGGCCATGTTCGCCGCCGAACTAGTCGGCACGGGAGGCGTACGCCCCGACCTGAGCGTCGATCAGGTGGCCGACATCCTCTGGTTGGCCCAGGACGTTCGCAACTTCGACTGGCTCGTCCGGCAACGCGGTTGGGCGATCGAGCAGTACCAGCGGTGGTATGTGGACACGGTCAGCGGCGCGATCATCGCCGGCGCCGAATAGCGGAGAGCGCCGGTCATGGCGTGCTGCCGAAGCTGTGGCCCCTTGGCCCGCCGACGCGGCGGGCTATTCGACGGGGTGAAGACCCCGCGCGTTGCTGGCGAAGGAGCGGATGAGTTCCGTCTCGCTGCCGGTACGCCAGATCAGCGCCCACCGGGCCGGAGGAGCGTCGTGGATGGGCACGTAGGCGATGTCCGGCCTTGCGTAGTAGCGCGCGGCCTGGGCCTGCACCGGCGAGACGGCTTCGCCCGTGACGAGGATGGGGATCATCTCCTGGAAGTTGGAGACCGACGGGCCGATCGGGATCAACCGTCCGCTGGGTGTGCGTACGGGCACCAGGATCTCCCGCCAGTAGTCCGGCCGGGCCCCGCCCATGACCGTCTCGTCCGCCAGATCCTCGTAGGAGACCGATGTCCGGCCGGCCAGCCGGTGCGTCGCCCCTACGGCCAGCACGATGGGCTCGGTGTAGATCACCGGGCCGACGGTGAGGTCCGGTTCCCTCACGGGCAGCCACAGGATCTGCACGTCGATGTCGCCTGCGCGCAGCCGACCGAAGGGATCGCTGAAGTCGACATGCCGGAGCTGCACCTCACACTCAGGGTGCTCCTTCGCGAACCCGTCGAACAACTCGCGGAAGTCATGGAGGTTGACGGCGATCGACCCGACCCGCAGCACCCCGGTCTTGCCGCGTGCGGCGAGCCTGGCCCGGTCCATGCCCTCGTGCAGTCCCCGGTACATGGGCTCGATGTCGTCGAAGAGCCGTTTGCCGATCGGTGTGAGTGCCACCTGCCGGTTGTTCCGCTCGAACAGCGCGGCACCGATCCGACGTTCCTGCTTCTTGATCGCCTGGCTGACCCGCGCCTGGGTCACGTGCAACCGCTCGGCGGTGCGGGTGAAGTGCAGTTCCTCCGCCAGGGTCAGAAAGATCTCGATATCGCGGAGTTCCATGTGCCGTTCCCGATCCACCTATTAGCGAAGGGTTATGGCACGTTACCAGTTGTGATCTTGTAGCCCGGTGTCTTGCCGGGCAGGCTGATGGACGTCGTCGCCGAACAGCGACCGGCAGCCTGAACGAGGAGATCGTCGTGCGCAAGCTCGTGTATTACATCGCCGCCACCCTGGACGGCTTCATCGCCGGCCCCGACGGCGCCGACCCGACCGGCCCCGGCGGGTTCTGGCCCATTCCGGACGACTACCTGCGCCACCTCGTCGCGGAGTACCCGGAGACCCTCCCCGGTCCGGCCCGGCAGGCGTTCGGCATCACCGATCAGGGCAGCCGGTTCGACACCGTGGTGGAAGGGCGCAACTCCTACGAGGTGGGCCTGAAGGCCGGTGTGACCGACGCGTACCCGCACCTGCGCCACCTGGTGTTCTCCCGGACGCTGGGCAGCAGCCCCGACCCGGCCGTCGAGGTCATCGGCCAAGACCCGATCGCAACGGTGCGGGAGCTGAAGCGGCACGACGGCAAGGACGTCTGGGTGATCGGCGGCGGCACGCTGGCCGGTGCCCTCTACCCCGAGATCGACCAGCTGATCATCAAGCTTGCCCCGTTGACCATTGGTGCCGGCATCCCGCTCTTCGGCCGTGGCACCGTCTTCGCACCTCGCACCTGGCGCCTGACCGACCACACAGTTCTGGACAGTGGCGCGCTCTTCCTCACCTACGCCCGCGCACAGACCGGAACCGAGACCGCGTGAGGGCACCGCACCCATGACCAACGTCCTCGCCCGGGCCATCAACATGACCTGGACGTGAGCGGCGGCCACGCATCCCGGCACCCGTTCCTGCTCTCCGCGGCGAGGTAAAGGTGCGCGACGACTCGGGGCTTGGCTCTACGCTCCGCACCATGTTCGCACCAGTGAAGATCATCTCGGGTGGTCTGGAGATCCGTGAGTTCGGCCCGCAGGACGCCACCCAGCTGGCGGCGTTCGTGGCCGCCGATGATCGGACCGGACTGCCGCCAGGCTCACCGCAAACCGCCGCCGACGTGGACGAGTGGCTGACCGGGATATCGCGCCAGCGGCTGGCCGGCGACGGGGTGCGGCTGGCGATCGTGGACACGGCCGAAGGCGAGATCGTTGGCAGCATCGGGTTGCGGGACATCGACTGGAGGGCGGGACGTGGCGAAATCGGCTACGGGGTGCGGGCCAGTCGTCGCGGCCGAGGCTATGCGACCACGGCCGCCCGTGAGGTCGGCCGATGGGCGCTCACCGATTGTGGGTTGCGCCGTATCCAGTTGCGCGCCCGGCTCGACAACATCGCTTCTCTGCTGGTCGCGGAGAGGGCCGGATACCAGCGGGAGGGCACCCTGCGAATGGCCGACTGGGATGGCGAGAAGGCACATGACATGGCCGTCTTCTCGATGATCGCGGCAGACGTGGAAGCGGTCCGAGTCGCTGGTTGACCCGACGCTCGCCGGAGCCGTCGGGGGGACGGTCCGTTGTCGGGGGGGGGGGGGGGGGGGGCTGCACCCGGCCCGCCGGGGCGCCCCACAACCCCCCCCCC
>NZ_JBEZEH010000119.1:0-22368 GCF_040648775.1 Micromonospora sp. NPDC049089 | reverse complement strand
TCCCCGGTTAACTCTGTGTTTAGCTACCCCCCCGCCGGCCCCCTCACCCAAAACATGTACACCCACGCCGGGAGGCGGGGGTTGGGGGGCGGGGTTGGGGTGGGGTGGGTTGGCGCGGTGGTTTTTTGGTGGGTTGGCGCATGTTCTGCGGCTCGCGGGATAGAAGGCCACATGACCACCGAAGCCTCAGATGCGCCGGTGCTGAACCGTCAGCAAATCCGGCTGCTCATGTTGGGCCTGATGACCGGCATGCTGCTGGCCGCACTCGACCAGACCATCGTCGGTACCGCGCTGCCGACCATCGTGGGCGAGCTGGGCGGGATCAACCACTACTCCTGGGTGGTCACCGCGTACCTGCTCGCCTCGACCGCGTCGACGCCGCTCTACGGCAAGATGGCCGACCTGTACGGGCGTCGGCCGGTCTTCCTCTTCTCGATCGGCACGTTCCTGGTCGGGTCGTTGCTGGCTGGGCTGTCGCAGAACATGACCCAGCTGATCGTCACCCGGGGTATCCAGGGTCTCGGCGCCGGTGGTCTGCTGACGCTCGCGTTCACCATCATCTCGGACGTGGTGTCACCCCGGGAACGTGGTAAGTACCAGGGCCTGTTCGGCGCGGTCTTCGGGATCTCCTCGGTCGCCGGGCCGCTCGTGGGCGGTTACTTCGCGGAGACCGACTGGAGGTGGATCTTCTACATCAACGTGCCGCTGGCGATCCTGGCGATCGTCGTCTGCTACCACGTGATGCGGCTGATCCCGTTCGAACGTCGGGACCACTCGATCGACTGGCTCGGTGCCGGCCTGCTGGTGGCCGGGGTGAGTGCCCTGCTGCTCGCGCTGAGCTGGGGCGGCAACGAGTACGCCTGGGGCTCCGGCGTGATCATCACGTTGTTCGTGGTCGGTGCGGTGCTGGGGGTGCTCTTCGTCCTCCAGGAGGCCCGGGTGGCCGAGCCGATCCTGCCGCTGCGGCTGTTCCGAAACGCCACCTTCGCGTTGGCCAACTCGGCGCTGCTCATCATCGGTCTGGTGATGTTCGGTTCGATCATCTTCATTCCGCTGTACCTGCAGATCGTCAAGGGCGCCTCGCCGACCCGGAGCGGTCTGCTGATGCTGCCGATGATGGCCGGCATCATCATCACCTCGATCCTGACGGGCCGCGCGATGACCCGGATCGGCCGGTACAAGTGGTTCCCGGTGGCCGGTTCGGCGACCCTCCTGGTCGGCATGTTCCTCTTCACCCAGTTGGAGGTGGCCACCTCGCTCTGGGTGGCGTTCGGGTACATGGTGGTGATCGGCGTCGGGCTGGGCCTGTGCATGCAGTCGCTGATCCTGGCGGTGCAGAACGCGGTCTCGGTACGCGACCTGGGTGCCGGCACCTCCTCGGCGACCTTCTTCCGGTCGCTGGGTGGTTCGTTCGGGGTGGCGATCCTCGGCACTGTGCTCTCGTCCCGGCTGACCGGGGGGCTAGCCGACCGGTTGCCCGGCGCGATCGCGCAGCTCCCGCCGCAGGAGCAGGCCGCGGTCGCGGCGAGTGGCGGCGCCAACATCTCGATCAACGATCCGGCCACCATCCTGGCCCTGCCGGGGCCGGTGCGCGCGGCCATCCAGGGTGCCTTCGTCGACGCGCTGGACATGGTCTTCCTGACCGCCGGCCTGATCGCGATCATCGCGGTCGTGGTGACCCTGACCCTGCCCAACACGCAACTGCGGGGTGCTGGCCCGAAGGGTGCCACCGGTGGCGCCGACCCGCTCGGCGGGGAGGCCCCGGCTCCGGGCGGCAAGCCGTTGACCCGCGAGTCGAAGGAGGAGGCTGCCGCCGACATGGAGGCCAAGTCCCAGACAATGATCTGAGCGTCTCGACACCGACCGCCCCGGACCGCTCCGGGGCGTCGGTGGTCAGGCGGGGCGGCGGTAGGCGCCGTACCACCAGGTCGCGGCCAACTCCCGGGCGGCTGCCGCGTCGGTCTCGGGGTCGGCCGAGGTCGTGCTGACGTGGTCGGCGAGGAAGCGGTCGCCGCCGACCACGATCAGCCGGCCGGCCGTCGTCACGTCCAGGTCGGCGGGGGTACGCCCGGCCTGTTGCTCGATCCGGAGCAGGTCGACGGTGCGGGTCACGAACTGCTCCAGCCCGGCCGCCCAGTACTCCCGGACCACCTCGTCGTACGCGGCGACCTCGCTGACCGCGGCCAGCACCGGGGCGTACGTCCGGTATATCCGGATCACGTCGGCGAAGACCTCGGTGAGTCGCGCGAGCGGGTCGCCGGGGCCGCCCGGGTCCCAGTCACCGGTGCGGTCGAACGAACTTTCCCGCATGGTGCCGGCGAGGCGCATGAGCAGCTCGGTCTTGTCCCGGAAGTGGGTGTAGAAGGTCGATCGCGCCACGCCAGCTTCGGCGGCGATCCGCTGTACGCCGAGGTCGGTGAAGCGGATCCCCTCCTTCAGGAGCCGTTCGGTGGCCGCGAGCACCCGCGCTTCGACGGCCGCGCGTCCATCGGGGCTGCGCGGGCGGCGGCGGGTGATCGAGGGCATAGCCGGAATCCTAGGTGGCCGGGGTCGGGTGGGCGACGTACGCTCATTGCCGGACACAGTGTCCGACATAGTGACCACGGAGTGCCTGATCTCGGTCTCCGACCCACCACGAGGAGCGACACACGTGAAGTACCGACTGCTGGGCACCACCGGGGTGTACGTCTCGGAGATCTCGCTCGGCGCGATGACCTTCGGAGGCAGCGGGCACCCACTCTGGGGCACCCTGGGTGGGCTGGCGCTGCCAGAGGTGCAGCGGCTGGTGGACACCGCGCTGGACGCGGGCGTCAACTTCGTCGACACCGCCGACGGCTACAGCGACGGCGAGAGCGAGGAACTGCTCGGCGAGGCCCTCGGCAAGCGGCGTCGCGACGTCGTACTGGCGACGAAGGTGCACTCCCGGACGGGCCCCGGCCCGAACGACGTCGGCACCTCCCGGCTGCACATCATGCAGAACCTGGAGGACAGCCTGCGCCGACTGGGCACCGATCACATCGACCTGTACCAGATCCACAACTTCGACCAGATCACTCCCATGGAGGAGATGCTGCGCGCGCTCGACGACGCGGTCCGGCAGGGCAAGGTCCGCTACATCGGCGCCGCCAACTTCGCCGCCTGGCAGATCTCGAAGGCGCTGGGCATCTCCGCCCGGGAGAAGCTGGCAGGGTTCGTCTCGGTGCAGGAGTACTACTCGCTGCTGGGCCGGGACGTGGAGCGCGACGTGGTGCCGATGGCGCTCAACGAAAGTGTCGGGCTGACCGTCTGGAGCCCGCTCGCCGGCGGTTTCCTCTCCGGCAAGGTCAGCCGGGACGGTGCCGTCGCCGACAGTGGCGCGCGGAGCGCCCAGCCCGGTTACGCCAGCTTCACCCCGTTCGAACCCGAGCACGCCTTCGCCGTGGTCGACGTACTCAAGGGCGTCGCCGAGCGGCACGAGGTGAGCCCGGCCAGGGTGGCGGTCGCCTGGCTGCTGTCCCGACCGGCCGTGACCAGCGTGATCGTCGGTGCCCGCAAGCACGAGCAGTTGGTCGACAACATCGCCGCCTCGGATCTCACGCTGACCGAGCAGGACCTCACCGAGCTGGACGAGGCCACCAAGCTGCCGGTCGCGTACCCGAACTGGATCCAGGAGGGTTTCTTCGCCGGGATGCGCTACCCGCAGTAACGCGGCCCGGCCCTACTTGAGGATGAGCCGGTTCGTCTTCTCGAAGACGTCCAGGTCGGCAAGGGTTTCGATGACCGAGGTGGAGAGTGGGGTGGGAAACCGGTCGCGGGCGAAGAAGCCCGCGTCGGTGGTCTCGTCGGTGACCCGGGCCAACTGCCCGTCCCACTCCTCGACCTTGAACGCGGTCGTGAACACCTGGTACGTGTGCCCGTACATGTTGGTGCTCGTCCGGTCCGGGCCGGTGTAGAGGGCGAACGCGCAGACCCGCAGCGCGCGCAGGCCGGTCTCCTCACGGACCTCGCGTACCGCGCAGTCGGCTATCGACTCGCCCAACTCCATCGCGCCGGCCGGCATGGCCCACTGGCCGTTGTCCGAGCGTTTGATCAGCAGAACGCGTCCGGCGTCGTCGTTGACCACGGCACGAGCGCCGACGAACATCAGCGTCCGATCGCCGGCGATCGCGCGCAACTGCCCCACGTACGAGTCGGCCCAGGAGATGCTCACCTGCGACAACTTACCGGGGGTTCCCAACGTGTGACCGGCGACACTAGCTTGTTACCCATGCGTAGCACGATGATGGACGCCCCTCTGCAGATCTCCCGGATCCTCGACCACGGTGCACTGGTGCACGGCTCGGCCGAGGTGGTCACCTGGACGGGTGCCGAGCCCCGCCGGATGACGTACGCCGAGGTGGGCCGGGCCGCCGCCCGGCTGGCACACGGGCTACGCGACGAGTGTGGGGTTACCGGCGACGAGCGGGTCGCGACCTTCATGTGGAACAACAACGAGCACCTGGTCGCCTACTTCGCGGTGCCGAGCATGGGTGCGGTGCTGCACACGCTCAACATCCGGCTCTTCCCCGACCAGGTCGTCTACATCGCCAACCACGCCGAGGACCGGGTGGTCCTCGTCGACAGCACGCTCATCCCGCTGCTGGCCCGGGTGATCGGTGAGCTGACCACCGTGCGGCACGTCGTGGTGGTCGGCGGTGGCGACCCGGCGCCGCTGGTGGCCGCGGCCGGCGACCGGATCACGGTGCACCACTGGGACGCGTTGCTCGCCGACCGACCCGACACGTACGACTGGCCGGAGGTGGACGAGCGCGACGCCGCCGCGCTCTGCTACACCTCGGGCACCACCGGCAACCCGAAGGGCGTCGCCTACTCGCACCGGTCGATCTATCTGCACTCGTTGCAGGTCTGCATGCCGGAGGGTTTCGGCCTCGGGCCGACCGACCGCGAGTTGGCCATCGTGCCGATGTTCCACGCCATGTCGTGGGGCCTGCCCTACGCGGCCTTCCTCTCCGGCGCGTCGCTGATCATGCCGGACCGGTTCCTCCAGGCCGCGCCGATCGCCGAGATGATCGCCGCCGAGAAGCCCACGCTGGCCGGTGCGGTGCCGACCATCTGGACCGACCTGCTGGCCTACCTGGACACCCACGACGTGGACACCTCCTCGCTCGGTGAGGTGATCGTCGGCGGTTCGGCGTGCCCGCCGGCGCTGATGCACGCGTTCGACGAGCGGCACGGTATCGACGTCATCCACGCCTGGGGGATGACCGAGATGTCCCCGCTGGGGTCGGTCTCGCGTCCGCCCGCCGGTGCGACAGGTGACGATGCCTGGCGCTACCGCTACACCCAGGGGCGGGTGCCGGCGGGCGTGCAGGCGCGGATCGTCGGCCCGGCGGGCGACCCGATGCCCGCCGACGGCACGGCCGTGGGTGAGCTGGAGGTCCGGGGGCCGTGGGTGACCGCCCGGTACGTCGGTGACGACGCCCCGGACGAGGAGAAGTTCCGCGACGGCTGGCTGCGGACCGGCGACGTGGGCACCCTCTCGCCGGACGGGTACATCAACCTGACCGACCGCGCCAAGGACGTGATCAAGTCCGGCGGCGAGTGGATCTCGTCGGTGGAGTTGGAGAACGCGCTGATGGCCCACCCGGCGGTGCTGGAGGCGTGCGTGGTGGGGGTCCCGGACGAGCGATGGGACGAACGTCCGCTGGCCACCGTCGTGGTCCGGGAGGGCGCTTCGGTGACCGCCGAGGAGTTGCGGGACTTCCTGGCCGGGTCGGTGGCACGCTGGCAGTTGCCCGAGCGCTGGGCGTTCATCGACACGGTGCCGAAGACCAGCGTGGGCAAGTTCGACAAGAAGGTCGTCCGTTCGCGGTACGCCGAGGGCGAGCTGACTGTCCGGGAGCTGACAGCCCCGTAACGTTTTCCCCGGCAGTGTCGCCTGTTGGGGCGGGAGTACTCCTGAACCCTCCCCAGGGGCGGCCCCGGCGTTCGCACCGCGCCGGGGCCGCCCGCTCCACGCGGGGTAACCCGCACCGTCATTGTTGCGAAACTTGTTCGCTTCTGTCCTGCTGACGGGGAAATCGGGTGGTCGGCGACCCGATCAGGCGTCGCTGGTGGTGATGAGCACCTTGCCCACCGTCGAGTCCTCCACCGCCTGGTGCGCCGCGGCGGCCTCCGCCAGCGGGTAGTAGTGCAACGGCAGGCCGGCGTCCGCGCCGACCCGGATGCCACCCTGGCTGGCCGCCGCCGCCACGTCCTTCACGCCCTGCGCCTTGGCCGCCTTCGGCTCGGTGTAGACCAGGACGAACTGCCAGCGGGCGTTCGGCGCCATCATCGCCCGGATCGGGATGCTGACCTCGTCCCCGCCGTTGTCGGCGTACATGCAGACCGCGCCGCCGTGCCGCAGCACCCGTGCGTCGACCGAGGCGTTGCGGGCGGGGGCGACCTCCACGATCGTGTGGACCCCGTCGGGAGCGATCTTGTGGACCTCCTCGACCACGTCCTGCTCCCGATAGTTGATCACGAAGGATGCGCCGGCCGAGGCTGCGAGCTGGGCCTTCTCCGCGCTGCTCACAGTGGCGATCACAGTGGCGTCGGCCCAACGGGCGAGCTGGATCGCGGCGTTGCCGACCGCGCCCGCGCCGCCCTGCACCAGCACCGTGTGATCCGCCAGCGCGCCCGCCCGCAGCGTGTCCGGCATGAACTCGCCAGCCGTCAGACAGCGGTGCGCGGTGAGGAACGGAATGCCGAGGGCCGCGCCCAGCTCGAACGGAGCGGCACCGAGGCGTACCGCCTGCCGGACCGGCACCAGGGTGTACTCCGCCGTCGTGCCCCACTGTCGCTGCCAGGCGGCCTCCCAGACCCACACCCGCTCACCGATCAGGTCGGGGTCGACCCCGTCGCCGACCGCCTCGACCAACCCCGCGCCGTCCTGCCCGGGGATCTGCCACCCGTTCGGCGGGCTGTTGCGGCGGGACTTCCAGTCGGTCGGGTTCACCCCGGAGACCGCCATCCGCACCAGAACCTCGCCCGCCCCCGGCTCGGGCACCGGGCGGTCGACCAGGTCGAGCACCGAAGGGTCGCCGTTGCGCTCGTACACGATGGCCTTCATCCGTGGTCTCTACCCGGCTCGAACCGGGTCAACCCAGCTCGTCCACCAGCTCCGGGGTCAGCTCACCGATCGCGTTCAGCGTCACCACGGCCAGCCCGGCGGCGTCCGGATCGAGGGGGTACGAGCCGTGCGGCACCGCCACCACCCGCATCCCCGCCGCCGCGGCGGAACGCACCCCGTTGGACGAGTCCTCCACCGCCACACACCGGGTCGGGTCGACGCCGAGGCGCTGCGCCACGCTCAGGTACACGTCCGGTGCGGGCTTGCCCCGCTCGGTCTGCTCGGTGGAGAGGGTCGCGCCGAACGCGTCGGTCAGGCCGGTCGCCGCCAGCGCCGCCTCGATCAGCCGGGTCGGCGACGAACTGGCCAACCCGAGCGGCCACCGCGCGGCCAGCCCGCGAACGACCTGGTCGGCGCCGTCGATCAGGGGTACGTGGTCCCGGTAGCGTCGGGCCATCTCCTCGACCACCTCGACGGCGACCTGCTCGGCGGTGCGGTCGACGCCCAGCTCTCCGCTGAGGTAGTGCGCCCACTCGCCGGTGCTCATCCCCATCAGTCGGCGTTGCGTGTCGGGCTGCCACGTCCCGCCGTGCGCCGCCACGTACGCCCGCCGGACCTCCTCCCACACCGGCTCGGAATCCACGATCACGCCGTCCAGGTCGAAGACCACAGCATCAGTCACGGGCCCATCCTGCCCGACCGGTGGGTGCCCGGTCAGCCGGGCAACGCGGGCAGACCGAGCGGGCTGCCCTCGGGGAGCAGAGTGTGGGCGGACCGGGCGATCGGCTCCAGCAGCTCCCGCAGCCGGTCCGTGTCGTCGGCGCCGAGCGTCTGCCACGGGTGCGCGGCGGCCAGGTCGGTGGCGTCCTCGATGGCCTGGAACTCGGCCCGGGCGTGGTCGGTGGCCGCGCCGTCACCGGTCAGCCAACCCCGCTCGGTGAGCCGCTCGCGGGCGGCCTGCCACTGCTCCTCGGACCAGCCCCGGCCCAGCAGGTACTGCGGTGGCGAACCGTCCAGCGCGACCCGCACGGTCAGCGTCTCCACCGGGTCCAGGCCGGCGGCCACCAGCGCCGCCACGTGCCCGTCCCCCCGGTGCTCCCGCAGCGTGGTCGCGGCCTGCCAGAGCCGCGCCAACGGGTACTCACCGGCCGGGAGGGCCGCGTTCGCCGCGCCGAGCACCCGGCCGGCGGTCTGCGCCGCCGATGCGGCCCGTTCCAACAGGTCGGCGGCCTCCACGAGGTGCGACTCGGGAAGCTCGTAGGTCAGCTCGGCGAGCGCCTGCACCGCACCGGTCAGGCGGGCACGCAGCGCCTCCTGGGGAGTGGCCAACCGCCACACCGCAGGCAGTGCCCGGGTCACCATCGGCGGCGCGAAGTTGAAGAAGGCGGCGATCACCGGGGCCGCCTCGGCGGCTCCCAGCGGCGCGGCCCGGCCGGCGAAGTAACCGCGCCAGTAGCCGCGCAACCCGACCGCTTCGTACGCGGCCCGCGCCCGGGGGTGAAGGTAGGTGACAGCGTGGACCGGCTCGAAGTACGCCCACATCGACCGGGCGGTCCGCCCAGGCTCGTCCAGCGCAGTCACATGCACCTCCGCGTCGCGGTTCCGGATGCTCACCCCGGGCGGCGAACCGCCCGGGGTGACGCCGAACCTACTGCCGCTGGGTGACGGGCCGGAAGCCCCATGTGAACAACTCCATCCCGTCCCGGCGACAACCGGGACGATCCGGATAGGTCACTGGGCGGCGAGCACGTCCACCACGAAGCGCAGCGGACCGGTCGGACGTCCACCGGCGTTGGCCTCGTCGTTGCCGTACGCCAGCTCGCCCGGGATGTCGAGCTGCACCCGGCTGCCCACTGTCACACCGACCAGGCCCTGGTCCCAGCCCGGAATGACCTGGCCGACGCCGATCGGGAAGGTGGCCGGCTGCCCGGCCTTCCACGAGGAGTCGAACTCCTTGCCGTCCTTGAAGAACACCCCCACGTAGTTGGTGGTGATGTTCTGGCCCTTCTGCACGGCCGGGCCCTTGCCCTTGATCAGCGGGGTGACCACGAGCTTCTTCAGGTCACCCGTGCCCGGCGTCACCGTCGGCTTGGTGCCCAGCGCCGGGTCGGAGCCCTCGGGCAGCTGCGGAGCGGGGGGTGCGCCAGCCTCGTCGGGGGCCGGGGCGGAGGCGGACGGGGTCGCGTCGGCCTGGGTCTTGGGCTTGTCGTCGCCCCCGCCGATCGCCACGAAGACGCCGATCAGCGTCGCGGCCACGGCGAGGGCGGCGAGGCTACTGAGCCCGGCGTTGATCTTCCGCCTCCGGTCGGCGGCCTTCTTCTCCGCCAACTGGGCGGCCAGGCGGCGCCCCGACTTGGTTGCCGGGCTCTGGTCCGGGCCCGTCTGCTGCGTCCGCTCGCTCACGTCGTCGACTCCCTGCTGCGAAGTGTGGCCGGCACCCGGTGCCGGGGGGAAAGCCGACGCACACGGTACCCGCACAGCGGCCCACCGTGCCCGCCGCGGACGCCTCAGATCGCCCAGCGCGACAGTTCCGGGTCTTTCCCGGGCGGTTATTCCGGGACGACCATGAAGTCCGTCACGAACGAGGTGACCCGCCCGTCGGCGGCACGGCCGATCCAGGTGCCGTAGCAGCCGTCGCCCCAACCGGTGGCCACTGTGACGACGTTGGCACCGCTGGCCTCGTCCAACACGGCGGTGATCAGCCCCGGAACCGGGGACGAGGGCAGCTCGGCCGGGATGAAGACCTCCTCGACCAGTTCCTCGTCCCAGCCCTCCAGGACGGCGAGAGCGGTCGGGTCGGCGAAGGTGCCGACGCCGGCATCCACCCCGTAGCCGAAGTAGTCGTCCCCTCCGAGCGTGGCGACGTCCTGGTCACCCGCGACGGCCGGCTCCCAGCGGATCGTCGGCTCGGCTGAGACGACCAGCTCCAGCGCTGCGACCCGCCGGTCCACCTCGGCGTCCTCCCGGAGCACCACAGCCACCCAGGCGCGCGCGGGATGCCGCCCCGGCGGCACCGTCACGGTGAACGGCTCCGCCTCCGGGCAGACCAGCGGGTCACACCCGACCACACGGCCGGTCGGCAACACGATGTCGCCCACCGGGTGCACCTCGATCAGGTATCCGCCGTGCTGGTCGGTGAAGCGGGCGCCGGGCGTCAGTAACCGGTCCAGATCAGGGGTGTACGGCATGGGGGCTCCTCCGGTCGCCAGCGGCCGGCGGAGCGTACCCGGCGAGGCGGACACCGCCGCCGCTGCCGTACGGTCAGGCGCTCTTGCGGGGTGCGGTCTTGCGTGCGGCGGTCTTCTTCGCCGGCTCCGCCTTCTTCGCGGCGGTCTTCTTGGTGGCGGTCTTCTTCGCCGGCTCCGCCGCCTTCTTCTCGGCCGTCTTCTTCGCCGCGGTCTTCTTCGCGGGTGCCTTGGCCGCCTTCTTCTCGGCTGCCTTCTGCGCCGACCGGGCCGACGAGATGGGCGTCGGCTCACCCCCGCCACCACCCCCGCCGGCGGGCTGCTCGCCGCGAGCCGCCTTGGCGCGCTCCACCGAGGCCTTCAACGCCGCCATCAGGTCCACCGCCGCGGCCGGGGCCTCCTCGACCTCCTCCGGCTGGACGACCTCCCGACCCTCCACCTTGGCGTCGATGACCTCCTGCAACGCGGCCCGGTAGTCGTCGGTGAAGACGTCCGGCTCGAACTCGCCGGTCATCGAGTCGATCAGCGAGCTGGCCATGGCCAGCTCCGGGGGGCGCACCTTGAGGTCCTCGTCGAGGAAACCGAAGTCCGGGGTACGGATCTCGTCCGGCCAGAGCATGGTGTTGAGCAGCAGCACACCCTCGCGGACCCGCAGCGTGGCCAACTGCTCCCGCTGGCGCAGCGCCACCTTGACGATGGCCACCCGCTCCGAGTCGATGAGCGCGTCGCGCAGCAGCACGTACGGCTTGGTAGCGGCGCCCTCCGGCTCAAGGAAGTACGCCTTGTTGTAGAGGATCGGGTCGACCTGCTCGGCCGGCACGAACTCCAGCACGTCGATGGCACGGGAGCTGGTCAGCGGCAGGTCGGCGAAGTCCTCGTCGGTGAGGATCACCATTTCGCCGCCGCCGATGTCGTAGCCCTTGGCGATGTCGTCGTAGGTGACCTCTTCGCCGCAGACCGAGCAGGTGCGCTTGTAGCGGATCCGGCCGCCGTCCTCGCGGTGCACCTGGTGGAACCGAATGTCCTTCTCCTCGGTCGCGGAGTAGAGCTTCACCCCGATCGAGACGAGCCCGAACGACACGGCTCCCTTCCAGATGGCACGCATCCTGCGCTCCCTTCCCCGGTATCGACCATGCTCGCATCCGAAGGAACCGGACGCGAGGTGTTCGGCCCGCTACTACAATTCGGGTCGTGCCCGGAGCGCCGCTCAAGCCGATGCTCGCGATGACCGGGCCGCTCCCGGCCGGTGACGGCTGGGCGTACGAGTTCAAGTGGGACGGCGTCCGCGCCCTGGCCGACATCTCTGGCGGCGGGCAACACCTGTATGCCCGCTCCGGCGTGGAGATCACCGCCGCGTACCCGGAGTTGGCAACCCTGCCCGAGCAGGTCGACGACGCGCTGCTCGACGGTGAGGTGGTGCTGCTCGGCCAGGGTGGGCAGCCGTCGTTCACCGCGCTGGCCGAGCGGATGCACGTCCGGGACCGGGCCAAGGCGGCCCGGTTGGCAGCGGTCATGCCGGTGACGTACATGATCTTCGACCTGCTCCGGCTGAACGGCGACGACCTGACCGGCTGGCCGTACGAGCGCCGCCGGGAGGCGTTGGACGCGCTGGCGCTCGGTGGCCTCCGGTGGGCGGTGCCGCCGATGTTCACGGACGGGCCGGCGACCTACGAGGCGGCCGGGGAGCACGGCCTGGAGGGTGTGATGGCCAAGCGCTCCGGGGCCGTCTACCGCCCGGGGGTGCGCTCGCCGGACTGGGTGAAGGTCAAGCTGGAGGTGACCGGCGACTTCGTCATCGGCGGTTGGCGACCGGGCGCGCGCCGGATCGGCGGGCTGCTGGTCGGGGTGCCCGGCTCGGATGGCCGACTGATCTACCGGGGCCGGGTCGGCGGCGGGATCGGCGCGGCCATCGAACGGCAGCTCCTCGCCGAGCTGGAGCCACTGCGCTCCGGCGTGTCACCGTTCGCGCCGGGGGTGCCGCGCGAGGATGCGCGGGGCGCCATCTGGGTAGAACCCCGGGTGGTGGTGGAGGTGAAGTACGGCCAGCGCACCCCCGACGGCCGGCTGCGCTTCCCCCGGGTGCTGCGGTTGCGCCCGGACAAGCCTCCGGAGGAGGTCGACGATGCCGGCTGATCGGCTACGGGTGGACGTCGAGGGCCGTGCGCTGGAGCTGTCCAACCTGGACAAGGTGCTCTACCCGGCGGCCGGGTTCACCAAGGGCGAGGTGATCGACTACTACACCCGGATCTCGCCGGTGCTGCTGCCGCACCTGCGGGACAGACCGGTCACCCGGATCCGCTTCCCCAACGGGGTGGACGACAAGTCGTTCTTCGAGAAGAACACGCCGGCCGCGACCCCGGACTGGGTGCGGGTGGAGAACCTGCCGGCGCCCGGGTCGACGAAGGGCCGGGAAACCATCGACTACGTGGTCGCCGACGACCTTCCCACCCTGGTCTGGCTGGCCAACCTGGCCGCGTTGGAGCTGCACACACCGCAGTGGAAGGTGGGCGAGCACCCGGACATGATGGTCGTCGACCTGGACCCGGGCCCGCCGGCCGGGCTCGCCGAGTGTTGCCCGGTGGCGGTGCTGATGCGCGACCGCCTCGCCGACGACGGCATCGAGTCGTACCCGAAGACGTCCGGCAAGAAGGGCATGCAGCTCTGCTGCCCGATCGCCGGCACCCAGTCGTCCGACCTCGTCTCCGACTACGCCCGGCGGATCGCGCAGGAGTTGGAGAAGGCCCACCCGAAGCTGATCGTGTCGAAGATGGCGAAGAACCTTCGACCGGGCAAGGTCTTCATCGACTGGAGCCAGAACAACGCGGCGAAGACCACAGTGGCGCCGTACTCGCTGCGGGCCCAGTCGGTGCCGTCGGTGTCGACGCCGCTGACCTGGGACGAGGTGGAGGCCGGCGCTCGCGGCCGGAAGCCGGCCGTCCGCCAGTTCACCGCCGCCGAGGTGCTGGCCCGCGTCGAGGAGTACGACGACCTGCTCGGCCCCCTGCTCGACGGCGGCCCGGAACTGCCCACCCACTGACGCGGCGCAGCCGCCACCAGGCGCCGCCGACCAGGGCGAGCGTGAGGACTGTGACCGCGACGTCGCCGGCCAGGGCCGCTGCCGGGCTCGCCGGGGAGTAGGGCGGCACCAGGTACGCGAATGCTGCGGCGATGACCAGGCCCGCCGACCCGGCCGCGAGCACGTGCCTTTGCCCCCAGCCGCTGCCCGACGACCAGTAGGCGATCAGGGCCCCGGCGGCGGCTGCCAGCGTCAGTGCCACAGTCACTCCCGCCCAGCCGGGCGTCAGGTCGCCGCCGAACCGGACGAGGACGACCAGCAGACCCACCCAGAGCGGGTGCGGCACCCGACGGGCCCGACGCGGGCGGGGGTGACGCCAGCGGGGCAGCAGGGCGACCGCGATCAGGGCGACGACCACCACGGCGGCGAAGGACAGTTGGAGCGGGCTGGCCAGGAAGCCCTTGTCCCCGTTGATGTCCGAGAAGATGAACAGACTGCCGAGCAGGTAGGTCAGACCGACGACGAGGAGGCCGGGGCGGCCCAGCCACGGCCGCAGCCGGCGGTCCGCACCGAGGAACGACTCGATCAGCACGATCGGCGCGCAGATCGTCAGCACGATGTGGTTGCCGACGTAGTCGAACGCCTGCCGGAGGCTGAATTCGAGCCCCGGCACCAGCGACGCCTCGGCGGCGGCGCGGGTGTCGGCGTACTGCGTGTCGTCCAGGAAGTCGGGGTTGAACAACGACTGGTCGACCAGCCCGGCCTGGAGTACGCCGAACGCGGCGGCGAGCAGCACGATCGTCGGCCAGCCCGCGCCGAGGTGCCGGGCGGTCTCCCGGATGAGGATCGCCGCACCGCCGTACATCGGGCCGAGGAAGATCAGCACCGGGAGGAAGTCGTCGATGGCGAAGCCACCCCACGAGCACTCGGCCGCCCACGGGGCGAGCAGCAGCAACGCGATCACCGGCAGGAGCCGCCGGCGAAGAGGCAGACGGTCGGCGGATACGAGACGGTCGGCGGCGGGGCGGTCGGTGGCGGGGCGGTCGCCGGTGACGGGGTCGGAACCGGTCGGCATGGGCGCTCCTCGGCGGCATTCTCTTCGGGGGTCACCTGCACGGTGCCCGGACCACCCGGCCACCCGATACGGCCATCGGCCGACGACCGGCGCTACCAAAGTCGTTGAGTACTGTGATGCCGACGTCGACCCGGGGAGCGTGGAGATGCAGCCAACCGACACGGCCGACCTGGCGGCCCGGCCCGTCGAGGCCGAGCGCCCGCTGCTCAGCTACCGCGACGAGGCGACCGGCGAGCGCGTCGACCTGACCGCGCAGCAGGTCGGCCAGTGGGCTGCCCGGAGCGCCGGCCTGCTGCGGGACGGTTGCGGCCTTGGCCCCGGCAGCCGCGTAGCGGTCCTGCTGCCGCCGCACTGGCGTACCGCCGCTGTGTTGTTGGGGGCTTGGGCCTCGGGCCTGGCGGTGTCGTTCCGACCGCGCGCCACCGCGGGCCTGGCGGTCCTCGAACCGGGCGGCGACCGGCCGTTCGATGCGGTGTTCGTGACGCCGGAGCGGCAGGACGACTGGCTTGAGGACGTGCCGGACGCGCCGCACCGCTACCTCGTCGGCACCGGTCCGGGGCGGCTGGACGACGTGCCGTTGGGCTGGTTGGACTGGTCCGCCGAGGTGCTCCGGCACGGCGAGGGCGCGCCCGACCACACAGCCATCCACCCGTCGGACCCGGCCACCGCCGACGGCACCACATACGGTCAGTGGGGTGCGCTCGCCCAGGAGTTCGCCACGATGCTGGACCTGCGCGCCGGCGACCGCCTGCTGGTCGACGCCGCCGAAACCGAGCAGCCGCTGAAGTGGTTGCTCGCGCCGCTCTCGGCCGGCGCGTCAGTGGTGATCAGCGCCAACCTCGACCCGGCGCGGCGGGACTCGATCGTCGCCGCGGAACGCATCACCCGCGTCCTCTGAGGCCGTCTCGAGTCACCCGACCGGTGGAGCCGCCGCCTTCCGTCAGCTCTCACATCTTTCCTGCTCATACGCTTCGCCGAAGGCACGCGCGATGGTCCGGGCGCGGCCACTGTGCACACCGGCGGAGGGCTGATGGCTTCGAGGCGTACACCTCGGGTTGTGGTCGCGGCGGTGGCCGGTGGACTCTTCGCCCTCGGGGTGGTCGCGCCCGGGCCGGCGGCGGCGCCGATGCCCCGTGCGGCCCAGGCCGACGGGCCCACGGCCCCCGACCCGCGCGAGCCGCGCCCGCCGCTGCTCCCCGCCGACTTCCAGGGCACCGGCCGGTACGTCGTGCGGGACCTCGGCATCGACGTGCCGTTCTCCTGGCAGGGCCGCGACGGCAACAGCCAGATGATCGCCGGCGGCCCGGACCATCCGATCTGGTTCACGAACCTGATCTACGAGAACACGCTCTACACGCTCACCTACAAGTGGCCGAACATCCCGCTCTTCCCGCCCCGCGCGTGCAGCAAGGTCCCGGGTTTCTTCAACCGGCAGATCTTCAACGACAAGCTGAAGACCGCTCGTTACGTGGGGCCGGAGATCCTTCAGGGTGAGAAGGACCGACATGTCGACCACTGGCGGGTCGGGGTCGTCGGCGGCTCCGCGGTGCCAGGGGAGTTCTTCCGGTTCCCGATCGCGCTCGGCGACATCTACGTCGACCAGCACGACCCGAGCCGGTGGTGGCAGGTGTTGCAGTTCGGGTTGCAGAACCTCTTCGACCCGGAGCTGGACGAATGGTTCACAATGGACACGTTCGACCACCGCCCCGGCGAGGTCACCCTCCCCGATCGCTGCCCACCCCCCACGTCGTAGCGCGTCCGGCGCTTACAGGGCGAACAGCAGGGCGGCGTTCAGGAGGACGACGAGGGCGGTGGCGAAGTGGATGCCGAATGCCACAGCCTTCGTTCCGCCGTTGCGCAGCACGATGAGGGTGTCACCCAGCGGGACGAGCGCGACGATCAGCATGAACCACGCGACCGCGTCGGCGGTCGTGAAGGCGATCAGGGCGAGGCCGAGCAGCCCGAACGTGAGGTCCTTCAGCCCCTTGACCGTCAGGTAGGCGGGGTCGCCGTCCGGTCGGGCCGGCACGCCGTACCCGGCGGCGGCGGCCTGCGGCACCAGCAGGAACCGCGCGCCGATGAAGGCGACGAAGAGGCTGAGGACGACGGCGAGCCCGTAGGCGAGGGGTGCCAGCATGAGTCTGCTCCAATTCCTAGCGCTGCTAGATGTGAGAGCGACGCTAGCAGAGCGAAGACAGGATTGCTAGCAGTGCTAGGGTTGCTGTCATGTCGACACAGGCGCGCCGGGAGCGTGAGCGGGCTGAACGGGAGCAGGCGATCATCACCGCGGCGCGGGACCTGGCGTTGGCCGAAGGCTGGGACGCGGTGACCACCCGACGGCTCGCCGCCGAGATCGAGTACAGCCAGCCCGTCCTCTACAGCCACTTCAAGGGCAAGGACGCCATCATGGCGGCGGTCGCCGTCGAGGGCTTCGCCGAGCTGGCAACCGCACTGGTCTCGGCCCGGGCCTCCGCCCCCGACCCCCGGCAGGCGGTCGCCGACGTGGCAGCCGCGTACGTCGCGTTCGCCCAGCAGCGGCCCGCGATCTACGACGCGATGTTCACCCTCGCCGTGGACCTGCCGTTCGCCAGCCAGGACGTGCCAACCGACCTGGCCCGGGGCTTCGCCGAACTGTCCGAGACAGTGCGCCCGGTCGCGGTGGACGACGACCTGGAGACGGTCACCGAAACCTTCTGGGCCGGCCTGCACGGCCTGGTCACACTGATGCGCAGCGGCCGGCTCCGCCGCGCCGACCACGAGCGCCGGCTCGCGGTCCTGGTGGACCGCTTCTCCCGTTGAGCGATGCCGGTCAAGGCTGACGCGGTCGGGGCGCGCACGGCGCGAGGTGGTCGGTCGGCAGAGCGCACCGCGCGCCGCCAGGCAGCGGCCGATCACAGAAAACCCCCAAGCGCTGACGCTCGTTGACTGCCTGGAACACGCCGGAGCGCGAGGTCGTCGAGATCTTGGACAGTTTCCGTTCAGACGTGACGGAAAGTGTCCAAGATCTGGAGTGACGGACCAGCGCACGGGCAGGGTGGCGCGGACGACAGTTACCGCGTGCTGCTGGCGACCCCACGCGGGCGACCGACTCGGGTTCCAGGAAAGCGGGGCATCACAGCGCCCCGAACACCGCGACTTCCTGGAAACCGAGTCGATCAAGGTCGCGCGAGGTCAGTCGACAGTGGGCAGCTTTGGGCCGAGGACGTCGTCGGCGTCGACGATCGTGTACGCGTACCCCTGCTCGGCGAGGAAGCGCTGCCGGTGTGCCGCGTACTCGGTGTCGATCGTGTCCCGGGACACCACGGTGTAGAAGTGCGCCTGCCGGCCGTCGGCCTTCGGCCGCAGCACCCGACCGAGCCGCTGCGCCTCCTCCTGGCGTGAACCGAACGTCCCGGACACCTGGATCGCCACCGCCGCCTCGGGCAGGTCGATCGAGAAGTTGCCGACCTTCGAGATGACCAACGTGCGGATCTCCCCGGTGCGGAACGCGTCGAACAGCCGCTCCCGCTCCTTGTTCGTGGTCGAGCCCTGGATGATCGGCGCGTCGAGGTACTCGCCGAGCTGGTGCAACTGGTCGATGTACGCGCCGATCACCAGCACCTGGTCGTCCGGGTGCCGGTCGACCAGCGCCTTGACCACCGGCAGCTTGGTGCGGGCGGTCGCCGCCATCCGGTAGCGCTCCTCGGCCTCCGCCGTCGCGTACGACATCCGCTCCGCGTCGGTGAGGGTCACCCGGACCTCGGTGCACTCGGCCGGGGCGATCCAGCCCTGCGATTCGATGTCCTTCCACGGCGCGTCGTACCGCTTCGGTCCGATCAGGCTGAACACGTCGCCCTCGCGGCCGTCCTCGCGTACCAGAGTCGCGGTGAGGCCCAGCCGGCGGCGGGCCTGGAGGTCCGCCGTGAACCGGAAGATCGGCGCGGGCAGCAGGTGCACCTCGTCGTAGACGACCAGGCCCCAGTCGCGGGCCCCGAAGAGGTCCAGGTGGGTGAATGCGCCGCCGCGCCGCGAGGTGAGCACCTGGTACGTGGCGATGGTGACCGGACGGATCTCCTTGCGCTCGCCCGAGTACTCGCCGATCTCCTCCTCGGTCAGCGAGGTGCGGGCGATCAGCTCCCGCTTCCACTGCCGACCGGCGACCGTGTTGGTGACCAGGATCAGGGTGGTCGCCTTCGCCTCGGCCATCGCCGCCGCGCCGACCAGGGTCTTGCCGGCACCGCAGGGCAGCACCACCACCCCCGACCCGCCGGCCCAGAACGCCTCCACGGCCTCCCGCTGGTACGAGCGCAGCGTCCACGGCTTGCGGCCGTCCTTGCCGGCCTCGGCCAGCTCGATCGGGTGCGCCTCACCGTCGACGTAACCGGCCAGGTCCTCCGCCGGCCAGCCCAGCTTGAGCAGCGCCTGCTTGAGCCGGCCACGCTCGGACGGGTGCACCCTGATGGTGTCGTCGTCGATCTTGTCGCCGAGCATCCCGGCGAGCTTCTTGCTCTTGGCCACCTCGATCAGCACCAGCCGGTCCAGTGCGCGCAGCACCAGCCCGTACGCCGGGTCGTTGGCGAGCTGGAGCCGGCCGTACCGGTCCATCGTCTCGGCCACGTCCACCAGCAGCGCGTGCGGCACCGGGTAGCGGGAGTACTTCAGCAGCGAATCCACCACTCCCTCGGCGTCGTGCCCCGCCGCGCGGGCGTTCCACAGACCCAGCGGGGTCAGCCGGTAGGTGTGCACGTGCTCCGGCGAGCGTTCCAGCTCCGCGAACGGCGCGATCGCCATCCGGCAGGCCTGCGCGTCGGGGTGGTCGATCTCCAGCAGCAGGGTCTTGTCCGACTGCACGATCAGTGGTCCACCGCTCACGCCAGCGTCCTCTCCTCGGTTGGCCGACCGGCCGGAACGGGGCGCATACCCGCTGCTGGCCGACCATCCAGTGTTGCACGATGCGGGACGGCAAAAGAAAGATGCTCACCGGACGCAACCGTGATGGCACTCACGAACGTCTAGTAAAGGGACAACTGTCTGGGGAGGGCCCATGGAGCATGTCCGGATCGCCTCCCGGCTGGTTGCCCTCGTGGTGGTCGTGCTGGTCGGCGCGGGAGCGTGCGCGTTCGATCCGCAGTCCGGCGGGAGTGGTGGCGGGGGAGCCGCCCAAGCCGGTGCGGCGGAACAGGCAACGGGGGCGGGCGACACGTCCGGGCCCGACCAGCACGGCCGGCCCACCCCGGCCGCGCCCACAACGAAACCCTCCCGGAAACCCACGCCGAAGCCGACCCGCCCGGCACCCACCACGACCCCCGGCACCGGTACGCCGACAGTCGCCGGCTGCCCCCAGGGGCAGCACCAGCGGGCGGTGGAGACTCACCTGGCCCGGTTGGGCGGGTTCGGGGCGGTGACAGTGGACGGCCGGCAGTCCGCCGCCGACTGCGCGGCGATCAAGAAGTTCCAGAAGAGGTACGGCATTCGCCCCGTCGAGGGTCGCGCCGGACCAACCACCCTCGACGTGGCCCAGCGCCTCGCCACCACCGACACGACGCGCTGCAAGGCCGGCACCGGCACCACGTTCTGCGTGGACCTCACCCGGCAGACCGTCTGGGCGCTCCGCGGCGGCAAGGTGATCATGGCGCCAACGGTGACCCGCACCGGCATGTCCGGCTACCGCACCCCGGCCGGCACGTACGCCGTCAACTACCGCAACCCCAAGGAGTGGTCCAACCCGTACGAGGTGTGGCTGCCGTACTGGCAGCACTTCACCCAGGGGATGGGCTTCCACGAAACCACCACCTACCTGCACGACAAGTCGATCGGCTCGCACGGCTGCGTCAACCTGCTGCACGCCGACGCCGTCCGGATGTGGGAGCTCGGCAAGGTCGGCACCCGGGTGGTGCTGATCGGCCGACGCCCCGGCACCTGAGTGACACGGAGCGAATCGCGGGGATAACCCCCTGTCCGACCGGACCAACGAGTGTCACCCTTGGAGTCCAGGGCCGGACCGGGCGGGGAGGCTGGGCATGACGGTCGACCGTGACGTGATCGCGGAGCACGAACACGCACCACCCGACGAGGTGTCCCGAGCGACGGTGATCGCGTACGCCGTCGCGGCGACACTCCTGCTCGGGTGGTTCCTCTTCGGCTGGCTGGTGCTCCAGCAGGGCTTCGTCGACTCCATCGGCGAGTCCGCCGGTGCCGGCTTCGCGCTGCTGTTGATCATCTCGGTGGTCGGCACCGTACGCCGCAGTCGCCGCTGACCGACGGCGTCCGCGCGGTGGCACCGTCGGTCAGTCCGCCACCACCGCCGCGGTGATCCGGTGCAGCGCGAACGTGTGCAGCATCTCGGTCCGTTCGTCCTCGGCCCGCAGGTAGCCGGCACCGATCGAGACCGGCTTGAGCAGGCGTGACGCCGTCGCCCCGTGCGCGTCGACGTAGCCCACCCAGACCAGCGCCTTGTCCCGGACCGCCTGCTGGAGCACCGCCAGTGCCTCGCTGTGGGTGTGCGCCGGCACCGGGCCGCCGCCCAGCCCGGGTGCACCGCCGCGCACCTCGGCAGGCGCCCGTCGGGCGGCCCGCGCCGCCGCGTCGCCGCGCCGGATGTGCTCCACCACACCGAGCAGCCGGGGCATGGGCAGCTTCGGTGCGGCCAGCGGATCGATCGTCCGGGTGGTCACCGACACCCGGGGCGGGGCCCGCCGGATTCGCGGCCGGGCCAGCACAGTGCTGCCGGTGCCGTCCTCCTGCACCGGGGCGTACCCCGCGTCGCGCAGCGCACCCAGCAGCCGACCAACCTGGTACTGCGTACACAGCACCGTCGGCGCGAGCCGGCGCAGCGCCAACGACTCCAGCCGCCGGTCGGCCAACACCTCGCTGATCAGCGTCTCGTCGTCGCTGCGCAGGTACGCCCCGGCCAGGCCGACCCGCAGCCCACCGTGCTTACGGGCCACGTCGTCGATCAGGTAGGTGAGCCCTTGAGGCACCGGGGTACGTGACCGACGCCGGAACACGTCGTGCAGGTCGTCGGCCGTGTAGCCGGAATCCAGGGCCCGCCGCACGCTCGCCGTGGTGACGCGGTGCACGCTGGCCCCGCCGGCCGACTCCAGCTCGGTCATCGCCTCCAACTCGACGGCGAGTGCCGGCTCGGGTGGGCCGGGCACCACCACTGTCAGGTCGGCCTGCACCAGGAAGTGGTCGACTGGTGCGGGGAGCAGGGCGTCCAGCGCCCGCGCGGTACTGGACGGGTCGCCGCTCTCGACGTCGGCGTGCACGCCCAGCGGGTCGTCACCCCGCTCGTCGGTCGACGTCAGGTCCCCCAGCAGCAGCCGACCGTACGAGGTGAGCGCCCCCAGCCCCGTCACGCCCAGCTGTGCGGCCTCGGCCAGCACCTCCCGGTGTGCGGCGTCCCGGCCCCGGCTGCGACGGGGAGACCGCCAGTCCAGCAGCTCCTGCACCTCCTCCGGGGTGGGTGCCGTCGCCGGCTCCAGATCGGCGAGTACGCCGAGCACCGCCCGTCGGGTGGCCGGCACGCTGGCCCGCTCGGCCTCGGCGGAGAGCGCGGTGATCGGCCGGTCCCGGTCGTCACGGCGGCCCACCAGCCCCACCTGCCGGGTCATGGTCAGCCACGCGCGGGCGAGCTGCTCCCACCGTTGGGCCAGCGAGGCGGCCCGCCACACCTCGTACCCGCCGGTCGGCAGCACCTGCTGATCCGCCCCGTAGCGGCCGGTGGTCGCACCGGGCATCTCCAGCTCACCGAGGAGCCCCGCCGCGTACGCCACCTCCAGCAGCAGCGCGGTGGTCGGTTCGTCCAGCCCGGCGGTACGCGCCAACCGGCGCAGGTCCCGTACACCGATGCCACCCGAACGCAGCACCGGCGCGGGCTCGTCGGCGAGCTGCTCCAGCAGCCCTTCGGTATGCCGGACCACCTCCATGGACTGCCCGGCTCCGGCCGAGTCGACCGCCTTCGGCTCGCGCGGCGCGGCGGCCACCGGCGGCGGGCTGGTGCGCAGCGGCCCGAGGGGGCCGC
>NZ_JBEZEH010000118.1:9337-22471 GCF_040648775.1 Micromonospora sp. NPDC049089 | reverse complement strand
GCCGACGCAGGGGTCCGGACTGGACTCCGGTTACCACCCCGACGCGGGTCGGGACGAACGACCGATGCTCAAGAAATAGAGATCTGTCAGTGTCTCGGGTATCTCTCCAACCCCGAGGAGCCCCCATGAGAGGCAGAACGCTGAGCGCGGGAATCGCGCTTGCCGTGTTCGCCGGAATGACGGTGACGCTGGCTGCCCAGCCGGTAGCCGCGTCGCCCATGACCACGATGACGGAGGCCCGGCCGATCGCCGCGACCGCCGCCGCGTTGGCCGCACCGGACATCTCCGTCACCAACGTCCAGGCGCACCTGACCCAGTTCAACAGCATCGCGACCAGCAACGGTGGCAACCGACGGGCTGGCTCGGCCGGCTACACCGCCTCGCTCAACTACGTCAAGACCAGGCTCCAGTCGGCCGGCTACACCGTCAGCGAGCAGTACTGCTCCAGCTGCACGTACCCCTCGAACAACCTGATCGCCGAGTGGCCCGGCGGCCCGACCGACCAGGTGGTCATGTTCGGCGCGCACCTGGACGGCGTCTCGGCCGGTCCGGGCATCAACGACAACGCCACCGGCTCGTCGACCCTGCTGGAGAACGCACTGGTCCTGGCCGCGCAGAACCCGACGATGACGAAGAAGGTGCGGTTCGCCTGGTGGACCGACGAGGAGCAGGGGCTCAACGGCTCCCGGTTCTACGTCAACTCGCTCAACACCACCCAGCGCGGTTACATCAAGGGTTACTACAACTTCGACATGGTCGGCTCGACAAACGGCGGCTACTTCATCAACCAGGTCACCTCGACCACTGCGGCGCCGCTGAAGGCGTACTGGGACTCGTTGGGCCTGCAACCGGAGGAGAACGTCGAGGGTCAGGGCCGCTCCGACGACTACTACTTCCAGCAGGCCGGCATCCCCACCTCGGGTTACGCCGCCGGGGCCAGCGCCCGCAAGACCAGCTCCCAGGCGGCCAAGTGGGGCGGCACCGCCAACTCCGCGTACGACCCCTGCTACCACCGGTCCTGCGACACCACCGCCAACGTCAGCGCCACGGTGCTGAACCGCGCGGCCGACGGGGTCGCGTACGCGCTGTGGCAGCTCGCCGTGGGCGGCGGCACCCCGTCCTGCACCGGCGGCCAGGTGGTCGGAAACGGTGGCTTCGAGAGCGGCAACACGACGTGGACCGCGTCCTCCGGCGTGATCACCAACGCCAGCGCCCAGCCGGCCCGGACCGGGTCGTACAAGGCGTGGCTCAACGGCAACGGCCGCAGCGGCACCGAGAGCCTGACGCAGTCGGTGACACTGCCGGCCGGGTGCGCCAGCTACACGCTGTCCTTCTGGCTGCACATCGACACGGCCGAGACCACCAGCTCAACGGTGTACGACCGGCTCACCGTGCAGGTGGGGTCGACCACGCTGGCGACGTACTCGAATCTGAACAGGGCGTCCGGCTACGTCCAGCGCAGCTTCTCGGTGGCCGGGTTCGCCGGGCAGACGGTGACGCTGCGCTTCACCGGCACCGAGGACTCGTCGTTGCAGACCAGCTTCGTGATCGACGACGTGACGCTGGTGGCGAGCTGACCGCGTACCCCGAGAAGGGCCGCCGCCGGCAGTGTCCGGCGGCGGCCCGTCACGTCGTGGGTCAGGGGAGCTGTGGGTAGAGCGCGGCGACGCCGCCGGGGAACCCGGCCTGCACCCGCCGGCTGACGTCGTCGGCCACGATCTCGTAGGCGTCGGCCTCGATGCCGTCGACCGCGAGCCGGGCGATCGAGGCGGGGTCAGACTTGGGGCCGGTGATGGTCGCGGCCATGTCGGTGTCCAGGTATCCGACGTGCAGGCCGGCGACGCGGACGTCCCGCTCGGCGAGCTGGAGGCGCAGCGCGTTCGTCATCGCCCACTCGGCGGACTTGGCGGCACCGTACGACCCGTGCAGGGGAAAATTCACCCAGGACAGGACGGAGAGCACGTTGAGGATGGTTCCGCCGCCGTTGCCGGCGATGACCGGCGCGAACGCCCGGATCGTCGACAGGGTGCCGATGTAGTGGGTCTCCAACTCCAACCGGACGAGGTCCAGGTCGCCGTCGAGCAGGTCGGTCCGGGTGTCGATGCCCGCGTTGTTGATCAGCAGGTTCACGCCGCCGGCCAGCTCGGCGGCGGCGGCCACCGAGGCGGGGTCGGTGATGTCGAGGCGGACCGGCGTCACGCCGGGCAGGTCGACGCTGTCGGGGTTGCGGGCGCCGGCGTAGACGGTGGCGCCCCGGGTGAGGAGTTCGGCGGCCAGGTGTCGGCCGAGGCCACGGTTGGCGCCGGTGACGAGGGCGGTGCTTCCAGCGATCTTCATGGCCGTCACGCTATCCGGCCTGACTTCTGTTAAGCAAAGTCAGCTATGTCACGGCGGTGGTCGACGGGATCGGGAATACGACCCGGACGCGCCCACACCCCAACCCGTGACGACTCGTATCCTTTCCGCGAACCTCCGTACGAGCCGAGATGGGAGACGGTGTGAGCAACCAGGCCGAAACGTTGGAGTTCCAGGCCGAGGCGCGTCAGCTCCTCCAGTTGGTGGTCCATTCGATCTATTCGAACAAGGACGTCTTCCTGCGGGAACTCATCTCGAACGCGTCCGACGCCCTGGACAAGCTCCGGCTTGCCACCCTCGTCGACAAGGACCTCGTCGCCGACACCGACGACCTGCACGTCGCCCTGGAGATCGACCGCGACGCCCGCACCCTCACCGTGCGCGACAACGGCATCGGGATGACCCGCGACGAGGTCGTCACGCTGATCGGCACAATCGCCAAGTCGGGCACCGCCGAGCTGCTGCGCCAACTGCGCGAGTCCGCCGACGCCCACGCCAAGCAGGACCTCATCGGGCAGTTCGGCGTCGGTTTCTACGCCGCGTTCATGGTCGCCGACCGGGTCACCCTGCTGACCCGCAAGGCCGGCGAGACCGGCGGCACCCGCTGGGAGTCCACCGGTGAGGGCACCTACTCGATCGAGGCGGTCGACGAGGCGCCGCAGGGCACCACTGTGACGCTGCACCTCAAGCCGGCCGACACCGAGGACAACCTGCACGACTACACCGCCGAGTGGACCGTCCGCGAGATCGTCAAGCGCTACTCCGACTTCATCGCCTGGCCGATCCGAATGACAGTCGAGCGCCCCGGCGCCGAGGGTGAGCCCGCCACCAGCGAGGTGCAGACCCTCAACTCGATGAAGGCCCTCTGGGCGCGGCCCCGCGACGAGGTCGACGCCGCCGAGTACAACGAGTTCTACAAGCACGTCAGCCACGACTGGGCCGACCCGCTCGAGGTCGTGCACATGAAGGGCGAGGGCACCTTCGAGTACGAGGCGCTGCTCTTCCTGCCCAGCCACGCCCCACTGGACCTGTTCTCCCCGCAGGGCCGCCGGGGCGTCCAGCTCTACGTCAAGCGCGTCTTCATCATGGACGACTGCGAGGCGCTGGTCCCGACCTACCTTCGCTTCGTCAAGGGCGTGGTCGACGCGCACGACCTGTCGCTGAACATCTCCCGGGAGATCCTCCAGCAGGACCGGCAGATCCAGATCGTCCGCCGCCGGCTGGTCAAGAAGGTCCTCGCCACGGTCAAGGACCTCAAGGCCAACCACGCCGAGCGCTACCGCACCTTCTGGGCCGAGTTCGGCGCCGTGGTCAAGGAAGGGCTGATCGACGACACCGACAACCGGGACACCCTGCTGGACATCCTGTCGGTGAACTCCACAAACGACCCGGACGAGCCCACCGACCTGGCCGGCTACGTGTCGCGGATGAAGGACGGCCAGACCGACATCTGGTACGCCACCGGCGAGTCCCGGGCCGCCATCGAGAACTCTCCGCACCTGGAGGCGTTCCGGGCCAAGGGGCACGAGGTGCTGCTCCTCACCGACCAGGTGGACGAGGTGTGGGTCGAGCGGGTCGGCACGTACGACGGTCGCCCACTGCGCTCGATCGCCAAGGGCGAGATCGACCTGGACACCGACGAGGAGAAGCAGCAGGCCGAGGCCGAGCGCGAGCAGCAGCGACAGGAGTTCGCCGGGCTGCTCGACTGGCTGGGGACCACCCTCACCGACAGCGTCCGGGAGGTCCGCCTGTCGTCGCGGCTGACCACCTCACCGGCCTGCGTCGTCGGCGACGCCCACGACCTCACCCCGACCCTGGAGAAGATGTACCGGGCGATGGGGCACGAGATCCCCACCACCAAGCGGATCCTGGAGATCAACCCCGGTCACCCGCTGGTGTCCGGGCTGCGCAAGGCCCACGAGCAGGGCAGCGACACCGCCGCTCTGACCGAGACCGCCGAGCTGCTCTACGGCCTGGCGGTGCTCGCCGAGGGCGGTGAGCTGACCGACCCGGCCCGCTTCACCCGGACGCTCGCCGATCGGCTGGCGCGCACCCTGTAACGGGAATACCCCCGGCCGGCGGCCCGCCCGAGCAGCGGGCCCGCCGGCCGGTCACGGCCGGTCGGCGTCCGTGAGCCGACGACGGATGCGCTCCGCGTCCGGGTGCCCGAGGTCGTCGAGGAGGCGCAACGCCGCCCGCCAGCTCCGGGCCGCCCCGGCCGGATCGCCGGCCTCGGCCTGCGCCTCGGCCAGGTGCCCGAGCGTGTCCGCCTCGTAGTACCGGTCCCGGAACTCCCGGTACAGCTCCACCGCGTGCCGGTACGAGCCGACCGCCTCCGCCGGTCGCCCCGCGCGGTGCTGCGCGTACCCGAGAGTGTCCCAGGTCGGGGCCTCACCCTGGCGGTCGTCGAACTCCCGCAACAGCGCCAGGCCCTGCCGACACGCCTCGATCGCGGCATCGTGCTCACCCAGTTGGGCGCGGTACCAACCGATCGCGTTCAACGCCATCGCCTGCCCGTACCGGTGTCCGGCGGTGCGGTACAACGTCAGCGCCGCCTCCGCATGCTGGACCACCTCTGCGCGCCGGCCCTGCCGGTCGGCCATTTCGGCCAGGTCCAGGCAGGTGTGCCCCTGGTTGGCCGGGTCGTCGAGGGCCCGGAAGAGCTCCAGTGCCCGCTGAAGCTGACCGGGTGCCTCGTCGAGCTGGCCCAGCCGGGCCTGGGCCCGGGCCAGACTGCGGTGCGCGTGCGCCTGCCCGGCCGAGTCGCCACCGCACCGTGCGGCGACCAGCGCCGTACGCTGCACCGCCAGTTGGTCGTGCCAGCCGCCCTGCCGGTCCAGAAAGATGGTCAAACTCCAGGCCAGTTGCCAGGCGTGCCGTTCGAACCCGCCGGCCGCGCACCGCTCGACCAGTGCGATCAGCACCTCCCGCTCCCGGGTGAACCACGCCGCCGCCTCGTCGTGATCGCTGATCTTCTCCGGCCGGACCCCGGTAACAGCTGGCGGCAGCGCGATCGGGTCCCAGTGTGGGTGCAGCAGCACGGCAGCAGCGTGCGCGCTGTGCAGGTAGTGGTCCAAGAGCCGACCCCGCGCCTCAGCCCGGTCGCCGGTCCGGTCCTGCTCGCCGGAAAGCTCGGCCGCGAAGGCCCGCAGCAGGTCGTGCATCCCGTACCGGTCCGGACCACGCTCCAGCACCAGGTGCGCGTCGGCGAGTTCGGCGAACGCCGCCCGGACCTGGCGGCGCTCGACGCCGGCGAGGCTGGCCCCGGCCGCCGTACTGATTGTCAGGTCCGTGCTGCCGCCGACCAGCCGGAACAGCCGGGCCGTCGGGTCGGTCAGCAGGCGGTACGACCAGGACAGTGCCGTGCGCACGCTGCTGGCGGGGTCGCCGGCGTCCAACCCGTCCAGACCCCCGTCGGTGCGCAACTGCGCGCCCAGCTCGGCCAGGGAGAGCTGTGGCCGGACCACCGCCCGGGCCGCCACCACGACCAGCGCCAACGGCAGCCGGTCACAGAGCCCGACCAACTCGCCGATGGCAGCTCGTTCCCTCTCGGCCCGCACCCCGATCCGCGCGTGCAGCAGAGCCGCCGCGTCCCCCGCGGTGAGCAGATCCAGCACCAACGGCTCGGCGCCCTCGGTGGCCACCAGGCCGGTCAGCCGGTCCCGGCTCGTCACCAGCACCAGGCAGTGGGCGGACCCGGGTAGCAGCGGCCGGACCTGCGCGGCGTCCCGGGCGTTGTCCAGCAACACCAGCATCCGTCGACCGGCCAGCAGGCTCCGATAGAGCGCCGTCTGCTCCTGCGGGTCGAACGGCAGTTCCCGGGGCGACACACCGAGCGCCGCGAGAAAGCCGCGCACCACCTGCTCCGCACTGCGCACCACACCACTGTGGCTGTAGCCCTCAAGGTTGGCGTAGAGCTGCCCGTCGGGGAAACTCTCGACCACCCGGTGGGCCCAGTGCACGGCCAGCGCCGTCTTGCCCACCCCGGCCAATCCGGAGAGCACCGCCACCGGCACGGCGCCGGGATGCGCCTCGGCATTCGCCCGCAGGGCGCTCAGTCGAACCAGCTCCGCCTCCCGTCCCGCGAAGCCCCGGACGTCCGACGGCAACTGCGCCGGGACCGGGTGGGCTGGGGTCGGCCGCGCGACGGGACCGGCCGCGCCCGGTGTCGGAGCGGGTTCGGCGCGGGGCGCCGGCACGGTGACCTCACCGCGCAGGATGGCCTGGTGCACCTGGCGAAGTTCCGCGCTCGGGTCCGCACCGAGCGCATCGGCCAACCGTTCCCGTAAGCGGGCGTAGTACGCCAGGGCCTGTGCGCCCCGTCCGGCGGCGGCCAGCGCGCGCAACAACGCGGCGGCGACCGGTTCGTCGAGCGGGTGGTCGTCGGCGAGCCGGGTCAACGGGTCGATCACGGCATCCGGATCACCTTGGCGAAGCGGGCCGCGGGCCCACTGCACGACGGTGTCGATGTGCCGACGGTGCCAGTCCTGTCGGATCCGGGCCGCCCACTCGCCGGGCACGCCGGCCAGCGGCTCGCCACGCCACAGAGCCAGCGCCCGGCGCAGCAGCTCCGCCCGCTCCGGGTCGTCGTCGGCCAGTTCGTCGGCCCGCTGTCGCAGCACGTCGAAGTGCTGGCCGTCGACGGTCTCCGGCGGCAGGTCCAGCAGGTACCCACCGGAGCGGCGGACCAGCGCGTCCGAAGCCCCGGCGGCGGTCAGGACCCGGCGGATCCGAGCGAGGTAGACGTGCAGGTTGTGCCGAACCCGCGGCGGCGGGGAGTCACCCCAGACCCGATCCACCAGGGATTCCGCGCGAACCGGCCGGCCCACGTCGACCGCCAGCGCGGCGAGGACGGCGCGTTGCCGGGCCGCTCCCGCGTCGATCAGCTGGCCGTCCGTCCACACCTCGACTGGCCCGAGGATCCGAATCTCCATGAACCGCCGCTCGCCCCCGTGCCGCCGGTCGGCCAAGCCGGCAACCGCGACCGGATTGAGGTTCCGGCAGGAATCCGTCGACCTACCGCGCAGATCATCGTAGGCACAGCGACATCTATCAATCCGATGTCGGCAACTCGACTCACGGCCGCCTCGGTCGTGACGAGACCCGGAGGTCACTCACGTGCGAAATATTCGTCGAAGGCTCACGTCCGCCCTGGTTGCCACGGTTGCCCTGACCGCCGGGCTCGGCGTCGCCCCGAGCCCGGCCCAGGCCGCCAACTACCCGTGCCCCACGAACCTGCTCTGCCTCTACGCCGGTACGAACTTCACCGGTGACGTGTTCTACCTCGACGGGCCGTACAACGGCTGTAACGACGTCACGCTGCCCTCGTACTTCCGCAACAAGGCCCAGTCGATCAAGAACAACCGGGCTTCCGGCACCGTCTCCACCTTCTGGGACAACGCCAACGCCACCGGGCTCCTCGGCTACCAGCACGCCTACGGCTATCGAGCGAACCTGGCGTACGACTCGGCCGCGATCGGCGGCACCTGGAACCTGCGCATCGAGGCCGTACGGGTCTGCTGAGGGCGGAAGTCTCCGGTGGGGGAGAGAAGTCGGAGACGCCACGACGGCGCCGGCCGGAATCCAACGGGGGATTCCGACCGGCGCCATCGTGCGGTCAGCCCGGGTAGTAGCAGACGTTCGGGATGACCGGACCACCATTGACCCCGAAGGTCGCGAAGCCCATCCACGCCCGGGTCTGCGGGCCGTACTCGCCGTCCTCGGCGATGTCCGCCCACGACCAGGTGTCGTTGATCACGCGCTGCGCGTACAAGACGGCGTTGCGGGTGTTGGTGCCGTACTGACCGTCGAGCCGCAGCGACTGCGAGTAGCAGTTGTTCAGCGCCTCCTGCAACACCTTGACCGCGCTGTTGGAGTTGCCGTACTTCAGGTAGCAGGTCTTGTTGCGGTCCTGCCAGCCGACGGTCGGCACGTGCATCTCACCCGGGTAACCACCGACCTTGTAGTAGGTCAGGCTGGTGCAGGTGGTGGCGGCCTGCGCGGCGGTCGGCGCGGCCAGGGCCAGGCCGGCGCTGGCGAGCACTGTCGCGAGAATGGCGGCGGCGCTGCGGCGGCCGAGGTTGCTCCGATGGATCGGCATGCTCTCCTCCTGAGGATGGGCTACCGGGGTCGACCCCGTGTGCCTCGAAGCATCGCGACCATCGATCTACGAATTCCTGCTCGAACGTCAATTGCGAACGCTCGGCCGGATCACCGGCCGAGCGTTCCCGCGTGCGCGGTTCGGTACGCAGGTCGGGGTCATGCCGCCGAAGCGGACGCCTTCGACCCCCGGTGCGTCGCCACCGGGCCGGCGTTCCAGCCCCACCGGGGAGCCGGTACCGCCGCCTCGCGACGCCCATCAGTGTCGACGTCGTCGCTGTCGGTTCCGTCAATGGTCCCCTCGACCGAGGCGGAGGCGCCGCGCGCCAGTCGCAGCGAGTGCTCGGCCCCGGTGCGGGCCGCGCACGGCCAGGCCTGCCCGGCGCACTGGAGGTTGCGGCACTGGCCCTCGTCGTCCGGCTCGTGTGCGCTCAACACATCGATCGCCAACTGCCACAGCAGCGGGTCGGTCACGTCGTGCGGACGCTCGGCGGTGCGACTCGGTCGGTTGCTGGTGTCGTCGGACATGGTGGCCCCCCTCATCAGGCTGTACCCCACAAGGGTCACCCGTCAGCCGCCGGCTAAACCGCCGACCTGCTGTGATGTGTCTCTGATCGCAGCTCGGCCGCGGACGCCGCACGCTTATCGGTCAATCCGGCAGAAGCGGCATCTCCACGCCCGGCTCCCGACCGAGCAACACCGCACGCGTGAGCGCCGCTGATCCGAATCGGTCGCGAACCGCGTCGACCGCAACGTCCAGATCGGACCCGGAGTCCGGCTGGAATGGCAGCTCAGGCTGGACCGGGTTGTCGTCGAGGTTGCCCACGGAGACACCGATCAACGTGATGCCACGGCGATCGATCTCGGGCAGCGCCGCGCGCAGTAGCGCCCGCGCGGCGGCGAGTAGCGGCGTCGTGTCCGCCGTCGCCTTACGCACCGTGTGCGCCCGGGTCGCCCGGGTGTAGTCGCCGAAGCGCAGCCGCAACACCACGGTGCGGCCGGACCGCCCGGCCGCCCGCATCCGCCGGCTGACCCGGTCGACCAGGCCGGCGAGGATGGCGTCCAGCTCGGTGGAGGCGTGCGGGGCACGACTGAGCGCGTGCTGCGCGCCCATCGAACCGCGCCGCCGCCCCACCTGCACCGCCCGGGGGTCGCGATTGTGCGCCAACGCATGCAGATGCCGGCCGGCGCCCGCACCGAGCAGCGACACCAGCGCGGCCTCCCCGAGGCGGGCCACCTCCCCGACGGTACGGATCCGGCGTTCGCGCAGCTTGGCGGCCGTGACCGGGCCGACGCCCCAGAGCCGTTCCACCGGCAGCGGGTGCAGGAACGCCAGCTCGGCGTCCGGTGCGACCACCAGCAGGCCGTCCGGTTTCGCCACGCCGCTGGCCACCTTGGCCAGGAACTTCGTGCGGGCCACGCCCACGGTGATCGGCAGGTGGACCCGGTCGCGGACCTCCCGGCGTAGTCGTTCGGCGATCTCGGCCGGTGGCCCGACCAGCCGCCGCAGACCCCCCACGTCGAGAAAAGCCTCGTCGATGGAGAGCCCTTCGACCAGCGGTGTGGTCTCCCGGAAGATCTCGAAGACCGCGCGGCTCGCCGCCGTGTACGCCGACATCCGCGGCGGCACGACGATCGCGTCCGGACAGAGCCGACGCGCCTGCTGGCCGCCCATCGCGCTGCGGACGCCCCGCGCCTTCGCCTCGTAGCTGGCCGCGAGCACCACGCCACCACCGACGATCACCGGTCGCCCGCGCAGGCGCGGGTCGTCGCGCTGCTCGACCGACGCGTAGAACGCGTCCAGGTCGGCGTGCAGGATGCTGGCGCCGGGCGACACGTACACATGTTCGCATGACGCCGGCCTGGTGCGGCAGTGAGCTGGGCAGACGCCCCGTCAGTCGAGGCAGAACTCGTTGCCCTCCGGGTCGGCCATGATGAGATGACCGGCGCCCAACGGGGGAGTGGGCTCGTGCCGATCGAGACGCTTGGCGCCATGCGAGACGAGCCGTTCGGCCTCGGCCTCCAGGGCCGCCATCCGCTCGTCACCCTCCAGCCCGGGGGCCGCGCGGACGTCGAGGTGGACGCGGTTCTTCACCTGCTTGTGCTCCGGCACCCGCTGAAAGAACAGCCGTGGTCGCGAGCCCTCGGGGTCGACCACCGCTGACGCGTCGTTGCGGTTCTCCGGCGGCACACCCATCGCCTCCAGCGCCTGATCCCAGGACTCGAAGTCTCCGGGTGGGGCCTGTACCTGGTAGCCGAGCGTCTCGGCCCAGAAGATGGCCAACCTCGCCGGGTCGGCGCAGTCGAACGTGATCTGGACGTCGCGGATCACGGCGGATCCCTGCTTCCTGGTCTGGTCGGTCATGATCCCAGCCTCTCGCGGATAGCGGACAGGGTTGTTCCGCTATCCGTGCAACGATCGACGCGTGACCGTCGAGGCGACGACCGAGCGGGTGCTGCGCCTGCTGGCGCTGCTGCAACGACGACTGTCCTGGACGGCTGCCGAACTGGCCGCGGAGCTGGGGGTCACCGGCCGTTGCGTGCGCCGCGACGTGCAGCGTCTGCGGGCGCTCGGCTACCCGGTGCACGCGGTGTCGGGCGTCGGCGGCGGCTACCGACTCGGTGCCGGCACCCGGCTGCCGCCGCTGCTCCTCGACGACGAGGAGGCAATCGCCACGGCGGTGTCCCTGCGGCTCGCCGCTGGGGGCACTGTCGCCGGAGCGAGCGAGGCCGCGTTGCGGACACTCGCGAAGCTCGATCAGGTGATGCCATCGCGGCTCCGCGCCGAGGTCCGGGCGGTGCACGGTGCCACCGACACCCTCATCGGCCCGGTCGCCGAGATCGACGCGGAACTGCTGGTGACACTCGCCCGCGCCTGTCGGGACGGGGTACGCGTCCGATTCCACTATCCCGGCCGGGGCGCTGGTGAGCAGGAGCGGACGGTCGAGCCGATCCGGATGGTCACGACCGGCCGCCGCTGGTATCTGATGGCCTGGGACGTCGACCGCGCCGACTGGCGGACGTTCCGGCTGGATCGGATCCGGGCTGCGGTCGCGACGACCTGGTGTTTCCCGGCGCGCGAACACCCGGATCCGGTCGCCTTCGTGCAGCGCGCCGTGACCGGGGCACCGTACCGATACCTCGCCCGGGTGCGGGTGCACGCCCAACCGGAGCGGTTGCGGGAGGTGATCCCACCACAGGTGGGGCGGGTCGAGGATGACAGCGACGGATGGTCGGTGCTGGTCGTCGGCGGCGACAGCCTGGACTGGCTCGCCGCGCACCTCGCCCGACTGGATCACGAGATGGAGGTGCTGGAGCCTCCCGAGCTACGCGAGGCCGCAGGCCGGCTCGCCCGTCGCCTCGCCGTGCTGGCGGGTGCGACGTCGGAGCCCGGGGCGCGGTGCCGCAGCGTGTAGTGGCGCAGCGACACCGGGCCGCCGTCGGGAGCGGTCCATGGTGCCGTGCTGGTGCCGACACACCGCCATCCCGCGCGCTCGTACAGAGCGGCGGCCGCAGCGCCGTCGGCGGCCAACTCCAGCACCAGGTCCGTCCCGCGTTTGCCCGCCCACTGGCGGGCCCGGTCCAGCAGCGCGCTGCCCAGCGCCAACCCCCGGGCTCTCGGCACCACGAAGAGACGAGCCACCTCAGCCGTCGGCCGGCCGGGCGGTCCGTCCACCTGACCGGGGATCCGATGCACAGCGACGTGTCCGACAACGGCCGCGGCGGCGTCGACGGCGACCAAGGCCCGCGCCGGGTGCGGCTCGCGCAGCCAGCGGTGCGGGTCGACGGGCCAGTTCAGCGGGTACGCGTCGACCCGGTGGACCTCGGCGAGCGCCGCGACGCAGCCGTCCAGGTCGGTTGCCCGCCGCCGACGGATGGCGGGCCGGTTCACAGGTCGTCGAACGGGCCGGCGTAGCGGAACTCGCCCCGGATGGACTCGCGCCACGCGTGCATCGGCCTGGCCATGAAGTACTGCGGCCCCCACGGCTGCGGTGGGGTGACGCCCAGCTCGACGGCCGGCCGGAACCCGAAGCGCGGGTAGTAGTCGGGATGCCCGAGCAGGACCACCAGCGGTTCGTCCCGCGCGTCCGCGGCGCCAAGGACCGCGTGCATCAGCGCGCTGCCAACACCGCGTCGCTGCCAGTCGGGCAACACGCCCAGCGGCCCCAGGCCCAACGCCACCGGCGCGCCGCCCACCCGGCCGCGGGTGGCCACCACGTGCCCGACCACCTGGCCGTCCGAGTCGGTCGCCACCAGGGAGTACGCGGGCAGCCAGCCCTCGTCGGCGCGCAGCGCGTCGACGAGGGTCGCCTCGACCGGTACGCCGTCACCGCCATCGGCCTTGGCGAAGGCCGCGGAGTGCACCGCGCGAATCGCGTCGACGTCGGCGGGTGTCTCGCGTCTGATCAGCACCGCGCCACCATAGACGCGGTGAGTTGCCGGCTCCACGCGTTTATCGCCGGCACCGATCTGCCGGCGGTCGTCGTGGCCGGCGGTTGTGGTGCCTGGCGGTCGTCGTTGCCGGCGGGCGGCTGCGGTCGTCGTGCCTGGCGGTCGTCGTGCGTGGCGGTCGTCGTGCGTGGCGGTCGTGGTTGCCGGCGGGCGGCTCGCGGACATAGCGGGAAAGCGGTTGATGTCTGTGAGTCATCATGATGTCGCCCAGTCATCAAGCTCATCGCG
>NZ_JBEZEH010000118.1:0-9240 GCF_040648775.1 Micromonospora sp. NPDC049089 | reverse complement strand
GCGATCCGCGATCCGCGATCCGCGATCCGCGATCCGCGATCCGCGATCCGCGATCCGCGATCCGCGATCCGCGATCCGCGATCCGCGATCCGCGATCCGCGATCCCGGGCCCGGTACTTCTCTGCTCCGCGCCTGCGGCCCTCGCCGCCGGATCGGCGTGAGCTCAACCGACGGCAGTGGCGGAGGGCGGGGCGCTGCCGCCCTGGCGTGCCTCCGGGACCATCAGCCGGATGATCTCCGCCTGGTCGGCGGGCGAGGGCAGTCCCCATTCCGGTCGGTAGCCGTACACCTGGTGCAGTGGGGTTGAGGCGGTGCGGCCGTCCAGGATCTCCACGGCGTCGGTGCCGATCAGGCCGGGGTGTTCGACGCCGCAGGCCTCGGCCACCTTGGTCAGGTCCCGGCGTAGCGTCCGCAGGTAGTTGGCCGCCCGGACCGACTTCAACGCCGGGTCCAGCCCACGGGCGAGCCACGCGTTCTGGGTGGCGACGCCGGTGGGGCAGGTGTCGGTGTGGCACTTCTGCGCCTGGATGCAGCCGACCGCCAGCATCGCCTCCCTGCCGACGTTGACCATGTCGCAGCCGAGCGCGAACGCCACGATGGCGTTGTCCGGCAGGCCGAGCTTGCCGCCGCCGACGAAGACCACCTGCTCGTGCAGACCGTGCTCGGCGAAGATCTTGTAGACCCGGGAGAAGCCCTGCTGGAACGGGAGCGACACCGAGTCGGTGAAGATCAGTGGTGCGGCCCCGGTGCCTCCCTCGCCGCCGTCGATCGTCACGAAGTCCACACCCCGGCCGGTGTCCCGCATGAGGGTGGCCAGCTCCTCCCAGAAGCTCAGGTCACCGACCGCCGACTTGATGCCGACCGGCAGGCCCGTCTCGGCGGCCAGCAACTCCACCCAGTCGAGCAGGCTGTCGCAGTCGGAGAACTCGGCGTGCCGGGACGGGCTGACGCAGTCCTGACCGGCCGGGATGCCCCGGGTGGCGGCGATCTCGGCGGACACCTTCGCCCCGGGCAGCAGCCCACCGAGGCTCGGCTTGGCGCCCTGGCTCAGCTTGATCTCCAGCGCCCGCACCGGTGCGCCGGCGACCAGGTCCTTGAGCCGGTCGAGGCTGAACCGGCCGTGCTCGTCCCGGCAGCCGAAGTACGCGGTGCCGAGTTGGAAAATCAGCTCCCCACCGTTGCGATGGTACGGCGACAGACCGCCCTCGCCGGTGTTCTGCAGGCAGCCGGCGAGGGCCGCTCCCTTGTTGAGCGCGGTGATGGCGTTGCCGGAGAGCGAGCCGAAGCTCATTCCGGAGATGTTGACGACCGACTCCGGTCGGAACGCCCGGGCCCGTCCCCGTGCCGCGCCGAGCACCTTCGCGCAGGGCACCCGTACGTCGTGCCCGGCGGTCGGTGCCGACGGCGGCACGGCACGACCGAACGTGCGGTGCTTGATGATCGGGTACCCGGCGGTGTATTCGATGTCGTTGTCGGTGCCGAAACCGAAGTAGTTGTTCTCCTGCTTGGCCGACGCGTACACCCAGCGGCGCTGGTCGCGGGTGAAGGGCCGTTCCTCGTTGTTGCCGGCCACGATGTACTGCCGAAGCTCCGGCCCGATCGTCTCCAACAGGTAGCGGGCCCGGCCGAGGACCGGGAAGTTGCGCAGCAGCGCGTGGTCGCGCTGGATCAGATCCCGCGCGGCGAGTGCCGCGACGGCGGCGGCGACGGCGGGTACGGCTCGACGGGCCCAGGTCATGCCGCAACTCTTTCCGCCGGGGCGGCGGATCAAACCGGTGAGCGTGCTGGTGGCGGTGCGGGTGCGCCCCCGCACCGCCACCACGGGCTCAGCGGTGCCGGAACGACTCGCGGACCGACCCGCCGACGACAGTGCACCAGGTGCTCGTACTGAGCTTGCCGTTGCGGGGCAGCCCGTGCAGCGCCTGAAGGTCCTGCACCGCAGTGCGGGTGGCGTGGTCGTACGCCCCGGTGACGGTGACCGCGTACCCCTTGGTGGCGAGGATTTCCTGCACGGCGGTGACCGGCGCTCCGGCGGCGTGCTGGTCCAACTCCGGCGCGAGCGTCTCCCAGGTCGGCGTGGTGAGGGTGGCGTCCACGTCGACCGCGATGCCGTTGCGGGCCTGCCAGTCCTGCACCGCCGCCACTGTCGCGGCGTCGAACGTGCCGCTGACGATCACCGGGTAGCCCCGGTAGGCGAGCAGGTGCTGCACCACCCGCACCGAGGGGGAGTTGACGAAACGCCACAGGTCCGGCCAGCGGCGCGCCGGCACGTCACCGAGTTTGGTGCCCAGCGCGGCGTGCACCCGCCGCCGCAGCTCGGGGAACTGTCGGTAGAAGGCGGCGCCCGGGCACTCGGTGGTGCGGAAGTCCCAGTGGCCGAAGATGTCGTACGCGTGCAGCCCGTACTGCCGGCAGATCGCGACGCAGAGCTTCACCAGCGAGTCGGTCAACGCGTCCGGTGGCGTCTCGGTGACGTAGGTGCCCTCGTTCTCGATGCCGATGGCCCGGCCGTTCTCACCCGGACAGTGCGCCGAGATCATCTGCCGGTCGCCGGCTTCGAGGCGCTCCAGGCTGCCCCGGCGGCCCTCCAGCACGTACCCGCCACGGCTCACTGTGAAGTGCTGGCCGGTGTCCGACCAGCCGTTGCCGTCCATGTGCAGGTCCTGGCAGTCGTGGGCCAGCTTGACCGCCTGCTCACGGGAGTAGTCGGTGACGTTCGGGAACGCCATGTGGTGCACGATGATCTTGTTGGTGGCGATGGCGCTCACCGACAGCGGGTCCTTCGGCGGGCGGGCGGCCCACTCGTCACAGCTGATGATCCAGTCCAGGTCGGTGCCCGGCGCGGCCTGCGCCGCGCCCGGGAAGGCGAGTTCGCTCCCGACGACGGCGACCGTGGCGGCGCCGAGACCGGCCCGCAGCAGCGTCCGGCGATCCACTTCGGAATGGTCGACGTGCATTGCATCTCCTCCTGCGGCCGACGGCGGGGGGATGAAAAGTAGCTCCAGTGGCCGCACGCACTCCGGAGAATATTGCCAAAACTCGCCCACGCGCTAGAGGGCCGACAGGCCTGATGATCACTGGTGTTTCCGCGTGTCGGGTCGGGGGTAGGTCGGGGCGGACCGTTCCGGCTGCCCCACTTAAGGAATGACCAGATGAGTGACAACGTCAGCGACGCGGTGGGCGACGCTCTCCGCTCGGTGATGCTCTTCCTGCCCAAGGCCGTCGCCTTCCTGGCGATCCTGGTGGCCGGATGGCTGATCGCCAAGGCCGTACTGAAGATCGTGGAGAAGGTCCTCGAACGGGTGGGCTTCGACCGCGCCGTCGAACGCGGCGGCATCCGCCGCGCGTTGAGCCGCTCCCGGTACGACGCCAGTGACATCGTCGCGAAGCTCGTCTACTACGCGGTGCTGCTGTTCACCCTTCAGCTCGCCTTCGGCATCTGGGGCCCGAACCCGATCTCCGACCTTCTCGGCGCGGTGATCGCGTGGCTGCCCCGCGCCTTCGTCGCGATCGTCATCGTCGTGGTCGCCGCCGCCATCGCCAACGCGGTCAAGGACATCATCAGCGGCGCGCTCGGCGGCCTGTCGTACGGCCGGGTGCTGGCCACCATCGCCTCGGTGTTCATCCTCGGCCTCGGCGTCATCGCGGCGCTGAACCAGATCGGCGTGGCCACCGCGGTCACCACCCCCGTGCTGATCGCCGTGCTGGCCACTATCGGCGGCATCCTCGTCGTCGGTGTCGGCGGCGGTCTGATCCGTCCGATGCAGAGCCGTTGGGAGTCGTGGCTGACCCGCGCCGAGCGGGAGTCGCAGCTGATCGCCGAGCACGCCCAGGCGTACCGGGCCAGCCGCCGCGACGCCGAGGCCGCGCTGGCCCGCCGGTCGGCCACCACCAGCGACGCGGAGGCCACCCAGGTGGTGACCCGGCCCACCGACGCCGACGCCACCCAGGTGGTGACCCGGCCCACCGACCCGGAGGCCACCCAGGTCGTCCACTTCCCGGTCAGCTCCGACACCACCCAGGCGGTCAACCGCAGCGCCGGCGACGAGCCGACGCCGACACCGGCCCGGCCCTCAGCGACCGACCACACGACGCAGGTGGTCAGCGGCTCGGCCGATTCGGACGTCACGCAGGCGGTGGGCGCCGGCGTCGACCCCGACACCACCCAGGTGGTCACGGGCGGCACCGATCGCGCGGTGCCCGGCCAGCGCACCAGCGACGACAGCGAGACCACCACCGTCATCCCGCCGCTCGACCGGCGCTGACACCAGCGGTACGGCGGCGGGGCGGGACCGATTCGGTCCCGCCCCGCCTCTCGTTGTCCGCCACGCCACGCCCCCTCCCGTCCCGTCCCGTCCCGCCCACCCGGCCCGGTCCGCGCTGCTCGGCGCGCCGAAAGCGCTGGCCGAGGCCGCGCCGGTTGTCTAGCATCGCGGGCATGACCTGGCGACATTGATCCAGCAGCGTCTGCCGATCCCGTGGGCCACCACGGTCACCGCACGTCCGGTGTCCGTCTCCACTCCCACGGGAAGGCCCCATGACCCTCATCGCTTCGCGCGTGCCCGAGCCGGCGGTCCGTCGGCTGACGGCGACCCTCTACGGGTACGCGTTCCTCAGTGACCTGGTCCTGCTCTACCCCCTGTACGTGGTGTTCTTCGCCGACACCGGGCTGTCGGTGGGGCAGATCGCGTCGCTCTTCGTCATCTGGTCCGCCGCCGGAATCCTGTTCGAGGTGCCCTCCGGCGCCTGGGCCGACGTGCTGTCCCGCCGATTGTTGCTGTGCCTCGCCCCGCTGGTGGCCGCCGCCGGTTTCGCGCTCTGGGTGCTGCTGCCGTCGTACCCGGCCTTCGCTGTCGGCTTCCTGCTCTGGGGCGCTGGTGGCGCACTGGTCTCCGGTGCGCTGGAGGCGTTGGTCTGGACCGAGTTGGACCGGCTCGGCGCTGTCGACCGGTACGCCCGGGTGCTCGGGCGGGCGCGGACGGCGGGTGTGCTGGGCGTGGTGGTCTCCGGAGTGCTCGCCGGCCCGGTGCTCGCCGTCGGCGGGTATCCGGTGGTCGGCGCGGCCAGCGTGCTCGCCTGCCTGCTCGCCGCGATCGTCGCCACCCGCTTCCCGGAACACCGCGCGCCCGCCGCCGTCGGCGTTCCGGTCGCCGAGCCGGCGGCGGCCGTCCGGCCGGTGGGTGCCGCACCACCCCGGCAGGACGAACCCGTGAGCCCGGACGACGATGGTGACCTGGGGTGGTGGGACACGCTGCGGGCCGGGGTCTCGCAGGTCCGCACCCGTCCGCCGGTACGGGCCGCCGTGCTGCTGGTGGCCGTGGTCGCCGCCGACTGGGGCGCCCTGGACGAGTACACCCCGCTGCTCGCCCTGGACACCGGCGTCGGGGGGCAAACCGTACCCCTGCTGCTTCTGCTGCTCTGGGCCGGAGTCACAGTCGGTGGGCTGCTCGCCCCGGCGGGGGAGCGGCTGGGCAGCCGAGGTTACGCCGCGCTGGTGGGGCTGGTCGGCGTCGCGCTCGCCGCAGGCGCCCTGTTGCGGCACCCGGCGGGGTTCGTGCTGCTCGCGGTGGCCTTCGGGGCCGCGCAGTTGGCCACCGTGCTGGCCGACGCGCGGCTCCAGGCCCGGATCGTCGGCAGCAGCCGGGCTACCGTCACCTCCCTGGCCGGGATGGCCACGGACGTGCTGATCATCGTGACGTACGCCGCCTACGGCCTGCTCGCCACGGCGGCCGGCAACGCGGTGGCGTTCGCGCTGACCGCCGGGGCGTACCTCGTGGTGGCGCTGGTGCTGCTGACCCGCCGCCGGCATTGGACGACAGTGCCCACCGCGGTGGCTGCGGCGGTGCCGGGCGGCCCGGACTGACCGGGGCCCGGCGGCGGCCTCCGCGGGCCGCTCGGCTCCGGTCAGCTTCTCGTGCAGGACGTTGACCCGGGCCTTCGACTCGCCGACAGCGTCGATGCCGACGACGATCCTGGTGGGGCACCCGGCCCAGTCGGCCCGGAAGCTGCGCGGCGCGGTGGCGGTGCGGACGCGCACCCGTCAGGGTTGGTCACCGTCGAGGTAGACCCACCGGCCGTCCTCGCGGACGAACCGGCTGTGTTCGGTCAACGTGCCGGGCCGGCCCGCGTCCCGGTAGTGGGCGTGGAAGGTCACAGTGCCGGCGGTGTCGAGCAGGCCGCCCCGCTCGGTCTCCACGATCTCCAGTCGGGTCCACCGCTGCCCCGGGTCAAGCTCCAGGGAGGCGGGCCGGGTCGAGGAGTGCCAGCTGCGCAGCAGGTAACCCGAGTCGCCGAGGGCGAAGGCGCTGAACCGGGAGCGCATCAACGCCTCGGCCGTTGCCGGGGCGTCGCCGCCGTGCGCCGGCGCGCAGCAGTCCGGGTACGCCCGGCCGGAACCGCACGGGCACGCCCGTCCCGTTGTCGCGTTCGCCCGCCGACGTCCCGCACCCTTACCCACGTCGCCATCCTGCCGCACCCGACCTAGTCCAGCGGCACCGGCAGCGGCACCGGGCGCTTGGCCACCCGGTGGTCGCCCGACGACTGGCCCCGCAGGTGCCGGGCCAGCCAGGGCAGCAGGTGCCGGCGGGTCCAGGCCAGCTCGGCACCGAACACCTCGCCGCGGCGCCGCCGGGGTGCCGGCGGCAACGGCTGCGTCCAGGAGTCGTCGAACCCGGGCAGACCCGCCGTGTACGCCAGTGCGGCGGCGATGCGCTCGTGCCCGGCGCTGTTGGCGTGCAGCCGGTCGTCGCTCCACAGCCGGGGATCGGAGGATACCGGGTGGGCGCCCAGGTCGAGGAGGGTGGCGCCGGTCCGTGCGGTGGCGGCCCGCAGCGCCTCGTTGAGCGCCAGCATGCGACCACGCAGCGGCCGGGCCAACGGCATCACGGGCGCCGGATCCGGCATCGTGAAGGTCAGCACCGTGGCCCCCTGGTCGACCAGTGCCTGCTGCATCGCCGCGACGTCCCCGGCGACCTGGTCCGCGTCGAAGGAGGGGCGCAGCACGTCGTTCATGCCGGCGACCACGGTGGCCAGGTCGGGGGCCAGGTCGAGGGCGGGCTGGAGCTGCTCGGCGCGGATCAACGCGGTGGTCCGGCCCCGGATGGCCAGGTTCGCGTATTCCAGACCGCCCTGGGCGCGGGCCACCGCCAGGGCGAACCGGTCGGCCCAGCCCCGGTAGCCGCCGATGCCGTCCGGGTCGTCGAGCCCTTCGGTGGTGCTGTCGCCGATCGCCACGTACCGCTGCCACATCACCCGCGCGAGGTTAGCCCTCGGTCAGCTCGGGCGGACCACCGACCTCACAGCCAGCCGGAGCGGCGGAACAGCCGGTACAGGAACAGGGCTGCCGCCGCCATCAGGGTGAGGGCCCCGGCGTAGCCGTAGCGCCAGGCCAGCTCGGGCATGTGGTTGAAGTTCATGCCGTAGATGCCGGCGATGCCGGTCTGGGTGGCCGCGATGGCCGCCCAGGCGGCGATCTTGCGCATGTCGTTGTTCTGCTCGACGGCGAGCTGCGCCAGCCGCGACTGGACGATCGAGGTGAGCAGGTCGTCGTACGCGGCCACCCGGTCCACCGCCCGGCTCAGCCGGCCGTCGACGTCGACGAACCAGCGGTGCAGGGCGCGCGGCGGGCCGTCGGGTTCGAGCAGCGTACGCATCGGCCCCTGCAACGGCAGGACCGCGCGCTTGAACTCCACCACCTCCCGTTTGAGCTGGTAGATGTGCTGGATGTCGACGGCGCGGTCGCGGGCGAACACCGCCTCCTCGACCCGCTCCAGGTCCCGTTCCACGTGGCCGGCCACCTCCAGGTAGGAGTCGACCATGCGGGCGCAGACCGCGTACGCCACCGCCCACGGGCCGGCGGCCAGCAGCGCGGGGCGGCGCTCGATGTCGGCGCGAACGCTGCGCAGCGCCCCGGCGGCACCGTGCCGCACCGTGATGGCGAAGCGGTCACCGAGCAGCACCATGACGTCCCCGGTGTCGATCACCTCGGAGGTCTCGGTCAGCTCGTCGTGCTCCACGTACCCGGCGGTGCGCAGGACCAGCAGCGTGACCGGCCCGTGGCGCTGCACGGTGGGCCGGTGCCCGTCGGCGAGCGCCTGTTCGACTGTCAGTTCGTCGAGGCCGAAGGTCTGGCCGACTGCGGCGAGCACCGCCGGGCCGGGATCGTGCAGTCCCAGCCACACGAAGGCGTCGCGGCCGTGCCGCGCCCGGGCGTACGCGTCGGCGTAGTGCGGTTGACCGGGTTCCCGGCGGCCCTTGAGGTAGACGGCGCAGTCGACCACGGCGTCCGGGTTGGACCGGCGGAGGTTGGGGGAGTCGCCCTCGACCCGCCCGAGCAGTCGACGGGCCAGGGCGCGTACGCCTCGACCGGTCCGATTCCGTACCGGTCGCTGATCCACCGCGTGCCTCCCCGTCGCCGGCGTACCGTCCCGATCAGGGGATGGTGCCACCGCATTCTGCCGACGAGGGTCCGGCTCCCGACAGCGGGGAGGCGGCGCGGGCGGCTCGGGCAGGCGGTCCGGTTCCGGCGGTGCGGGTGGCCCGGTTCAGGCGGTGCGGGTGGCGAAGACGACGACGTTGTCGACGTAGTTGCCGGTCGCCGCGTCGAACCGGCCGCCGCAGGTGATCAGGCGCAGCCCGGCGGCGTCCGCCGGGCCGTAGACCAGGGCGGTGGGGAAGTGCTCCTTCGGGTACGCCCGCACCTCGTCCACTGTGAACGTGGCGACCCGTGCGTCGGCGCGGGTGACCTGCACCTGCTGCCCGGCGCGGAGCCGACCGAGATCGAAGAAGACCGCCGGGCCGGACGGCGCGTCGACGTGTCCGACCAGGACAGCGTTGCCGGTCTCACCGGGGCTGACCCCGTACCGGTACCAGCCGGCGAGGGTGGGCCGGTCCAGTGGCGGCACCTCCAGCACGCCGGCGGCGTCGGCGCCGACGGGGACGATGTCGGCGCGTACGTCGATGGCGGGGATCTGCACCCGGACCGGCGCGGCGGGTGGCAACGGAGCCAGGTCCGGTGCGGGGTGGGTGCGGGTCGGCGCGTCGGCCGACGGTCGTGGTGGCCGCGCCGGGTCGGCGGTGAGGCCGACGGTGATCAGCCCGAGCCCGGTCACGCCGAGCAGGGCCACCACTGCCGGTAGGGTCCGCCGCCACCGCACGTGTGCACCTCCGTACCGGATTGTCGGGGTTGGCGCCGCCGGGGGGACGGCGGGGGGGACCCGCAGAGGGGATGTAACGTGGGCG
>NZ_JBEZEH010000117.1:0-22586 GCF_040648775.1 Micromonospora sp. NPDC049089 | reverse complement strand
CGGGGCGGCCCGGGTGGGGGGGGGGGGGCCCGGCCCCCCCGGGGGGGGGGGGGGGGGGGGGGCCCCCCCCCCCCGCCCCGCCCCCCCCCCCCCCCAGCCCGCAGGAGCCGTGCCGGTCGGCTCCCCGGGCGATCTCGCGGGCCCGGTTGGCGGCCCGGTGGTACGGGGTGGCGAGCAGCGCGTCCCCGTCGACGGTCAGCCGGTCGAGCGCGTCGGGCACCCCGACAGTGGCGAGGTGGTCGGCCTCGGCGGCCATCGCCAGCGGGTCCACCACCACGTGCCGGGACAGGTGCGTACGCACACCGGGATGGAAGGTGCCGGCGCCGAACTGCGCGAACGTGTGGTGCCGCCCGTCGCGCAGCACGACGTTGTGTGCCGCCTGCGCGCCCCCGTTGAAGCGGACCACCGTGTGCACGGGACGGGTGGCGCAGAGCCAGTCCACAACGGTGCCCTTGCCGGCGTCGCCGTAGCCGAGGTCGACCACCGCCACGTGGTTCACAGCCGGGTCACCCCGCTGGCCGTGTCGGTGAACGTCGGCAGCGTCGACACCTCGGCCCGCCGTCCCCGACCGAGGCGGGCCAGCGCCTTCGACACGGTCCCGGTGGCGCTGGAGCCGGCGCGGTCCAGGTCACGCAGGCCCTCGTCCAGGTCGATGGCCTGCTCGCCGACGCCGATGGTGAGCGCGATGGTCTCGCAGACCGCGTCGAGGTCGTCGAGCACGACGGCGTTCTGCCCGAGCAGGTCCCGCCAGAAGTCGAGCACCGTGGCGTTGCCGGAGTAGTGGCTGCCGGTGGGGAGCAGGTAGTAGGTGTCCCAGCGGCGGGTCACCTCGTCGACGACCTGCCGCAGCGGCACGTCCTCGGAGAGGTCGTCCCCGATCAGGCCGGCCACCTCCCGGGCCTTCACCCGCTGGTACGCCAGCTCGTCGCCGATGATGAACAGGTAGCCGCGCCGGCCGCGCTTCTCCCAGTTGTCGGTGACCGTGTGCCGGGCCATGAAGTACATGGCCAGCTCGTACGACTCGCTCATCTGTCCGCCGCCACCGCCCTCCAGCACGATCCGGCCGAGGTCGTCGTCCATCCGGTTGTCCGACTCGAACTGGCCCACCTGCAACGGCACCCGGTCGCAGGTGGCGTCGCCGATGGCACCGAACATGATCTGCGGGTCGCTGGCGTAGCCCTGCCGTTGCAGCAGCCCGAGCAGTTGCGGCAGCTTGGTCTGCAGGACCCGCGGCACCGTGCGCATCGAGCCGGTCACGTCGAAGAGCACCGCGACGGGGGTCGACCGGGGGTGCTCGGCGGAGTCGCGGCTCTCGCGGGTCGCGTCCCTGGGGTCGAGCGCGGGGTGCACGGTGCGCGCCCCACTGTCGCTGTAGGAGAAGGCGCTCCTGCCGGTCGACCGGCGGTAGCGGTCGGCTGCGTCGTACACGTCGGTGGACCAGATTCCACTGCCCATGACAGCTCCTTAGGGGGTGAGGGTGAAGGGTCGGAAGGTGCGTGGCCCGTAGAGCCGGTCCAGCACCTGGTCGAGTTCGCGCAGCAGGCGCCAGGCGTCGTCGGGCCGGGCGCCCAAGGACCGTTGCCGGCAGCCCTGCGCGAAGGTGTGCAGCTCGCGGGGCGCGCGCGGGCCCATCAGCCAGCTCATGCAGTGGCTGGCCATCGCGATGTCGGTGCCCGGCCCGCACGGCTGCTTGTTGAGGACTTCCTCCGGGTCCCAGCCGTGGCCGGGGACCAGCGCCGGGATGGTGCTGCCGACAGCCGCGGAGAAGCACCAGTCGATCAGCACCACGCCGTGGGCGTCCGGCTCGATCAGCACGTGTCGGGGCACTACCGCGCCGTGCACCACGCCCGCGCGGTGGGCCAGGCCGAGCACGACCAGCAGTCGCCGCCACATCCAGGCGACGTCCCGGGCGTCCAGCCCGTCGGGGTACGCGCGCCGCACCTCGTCGAGGTCGTGCAGGCCGGGTGCGGTGGCGAGCACGTTGATCCGCCGTTCCGCGCCGGTGCTGGCGTCGCGGTGCCGGAACTCGTCGACCAGCCGGGGCACGTACGGCAGGTAGCGCGGGTCGCCGCGCTCGGCGATGGTGCGCAGGGCGTGCGCCTCGCGGGCCATCAGGTCGTTGTCGGTGGGCCGTCGGGGGAGCTTCAGCAGCCGGTCGTCGCCGACGTCGTAGAGGTCGGCGAGGTCACCCGAGTGGGCCGGCGCGCCGAGCCGGTAGTCGCCGAGGACTGTGGTCTGCCGGGCCCGCCACCGGGTGGTGACGTGGATGAACGCGTCGGTGGCTTCGGCGCGTACCCCGGGGTCTGTCGGCAGGCGGTCGGGGTGCAGGGCCGCGACCAGCTCGCGGTAGCGGCGGGCCGGCTGGTCGGCGCCGAACAGGTCCGCGTCGGTGCGGGCGGCCGCGACCAGGTGAATTGCCTCGGTGGCCCTCACCGCACCGTCTCCTCGCGGGCGGGGCGCAGCAGCGCCGGGTGCAGCAGGCGGGCGTCGCCGGCCCGGTAGAGGCGGGCGCGCGGGCCGCCCCGGGCACCACCGCGCTCAGTGCTGGCGCCGGTGCTCTCCACGAAGCCCGGCACGGAGAGCACCTTGCGGTGGAAGTTGCCGGCGTGCAGCGGGTGCCCCCAGACCGTCTCGTAGACGGCGCGCAGTTCGCTGATCGTGAACTCGGCGGCGAGGAAGCGGGTGGCGAGCGGGGTGTACTCCAACTTGGAGCGGGCCCGTTCCAACGCGTCGTCGATGATCCGGCCGTGGTCGAAGGCGAGCTGCCGGCTGGTCAACGCGGTCACCGGCAGCCAGATCGCCTCGTCGGCGTCGCTGCCGGCGGCCGGGTCCGGCAGGTCGGGGGCGAACGCGAGGTGGGCGATCGAGACGACCCGCATGCGCGGGTCGCGGTCGGGAGCGCCGTAGCTGCCCAACTGCTCCAGGTGTACGCGGAGCAGCTCCTCGCCGCCGAGCCCGGTCTCCTCGGCCAGTTCCCGTCCGGCGCCAGTGGTCAGGTCCTCGTCGGGGCGGACGAAGCCCCCGGGCAGCGCCCAGTGCCCGGCGAAGGGTGCCTCGCCGCGCCGGATCAGCAGCAGATGCAGTGCGCCGTCGCGGATGGTCAGCGCCACCACGTCGACGGTCACGGCGACCGACGGATAGGCCCGGGGGTCGTACGCGGCCAGGAAGTCCTGCTCGTTCATCACGTCTCTCTCACTTTGAGAACATCTCGCTCTGAGAACAACTTAGCGCAGAAGTGCGCGCCTGCCAAGCGCAGAGGCAAATCAGCGCACGGTGCGGTGCGGTGCGCTCAGCGCACGAAGCCCGTCAGGTGGGGTCGGCCCCGCGAGTCGTGCAGGGCGAACCCGCCCTCCGGCAGGAGCGCGAAGCTCACAGTGCTCGGCAGTGGCACGGGCAGCTTGAAGGCGACCTCGACGGTGTACGCGTCCGGCAGCCGGGCCTCCAGCGCGGCCAGGCAGCGCGCCTTGCTCCACATGCCGTGCACGATCGGCCGGCGGAAGCCGAACAGCCGCGCACCGAGTCGGGAGGTGTGGATCGGGTTGTGGTCGCCGGAGACCCGCGCGTACTCCGTACCGACGCGCGGTTCCACACGCCAGCGGGCGGTGGCCGTCGGTGCGGCGGGTCGCTCGCCGGGCTCGCGCCCGCCCGGCCCGCGCTCCCGACCGAGGTACGTCGAGACGCCGCGCCACACCTCCTCCCCGTCGACCGAGCCGACCAGCACCACGTCCACCTGCCGCCCCCGGTCGTGGGGGCGCAGGTTCTCCGCGTACGTGGTGAAGTCGAGGGTCTCGTCGGCGGTGATCGGGCGGTGCGTGGTGATCCGGTTGCCGACGTGCACCAGGCCGATCAGCGGGAGGGGGAAGTCCGGCGCTGTCATCAGGCGCAGGGCCAGCGGAAAGCCCATGACGTGCGGAAACGTCGCGGGCAGCCGATCGGTGAGCCGGAACCCGCAGACCCGGTCGTAGTCGGCGAGCTGCGCTCGCTCGACGCTCACCCCACCCACTGTCAACTCGACAGCCGGCAGGTCGGGCCCGCGCCGTCCACCCCCGAGGCCCGGTAGCACGCCGAGCAACGCCCGTCGGTGCAGCGCCCCGACCGCCGGCATCCGGGGCAGCTCGACCAGGCTGCGGCCGCCCGACTCCGGCCCCGCTCCCATCACGCCCCCAGCAGGCTCTGGCCGCAGACCCGGACCACGTTTCCGCTGACCGCGCCGCTGGCCGGCCAGGCCAGCCAGCCGATCGTCTCGGCCACGTCCACCGGCAACCCGCCCTGGGCCAGGCTGTTCATCCGCCGTCCCGCCTCGCGGACCACCAGCGGGATGCGCGCGGTCAGCCGGGTCTCGATGAAGCCCGGGGCCACCGCGTTGACGCTGATCCCGCGCTCCAGCAGGGCCGGCGCGAGTGAGTCGACCAGCCCGATCACGCCGGCCTTACTGGTGGCGTAGTTGGTCTGCCCCCGGTTGCCGGCGATCCCGGCGATCGACGAGACCGAGATAATCCGCCCACCGGTAGGGATCAGCTCCCGCTCCAGCAGTACGTCGTTGATCCGTTCCTGGCTGGAGAGGTTGACGTCGATCACCTGGTCCCACCGGTCGGCGTCCATCCGGCCCAGCGTCTTGTCCCGGGTGATGCCGGCGTTGTGCACCACCACGTCGACCCGGCCGTGCCGGCCGGCCAGGTGCTCCGCGAGTCGGGTCGGCGCGTCCGGCGCGGTCAGGTCGAGTTGGACGGCGGTGCCGCCGATGTCGTTCGCCACGGCGGCGAGCGCGTCACCGGCGGCCGGGATGTCCAGGGCCACCACCTTCGCGCCGTCGCGGGCGAGCACCTTCGCCAGCGCGGCACCGATGCCCCGTGCGGCGCCGGTGACCAGCACGACCTGCCCGTCCAGCGGGCGGTCCCAGTCGGCCGGGACGCTCGCCGCGCCGCCGCCGACCCGGATGACCTGCCCCGACACGTACGCGGACCGGCCGGACAGCAGGAACCGGAGAGTCGATTCGAGGCTCGTGCGCGTGCCGGCGGCGTCGCTGTCGCGGGCGACGTGGACGAGTTGCGCGGTGGTGCCCCGGCCGAACTCCTTGCCGATGCTGCGGACCAGCCCTTCGAGGGCGCGCTGGGCGGTCGCCTCGCGGGGTGTCGGGCACTCCTGCGGCGGGGTGCCCAGCACGATCACCCGGCCGCTGGGCAGCACGGCCCGAGCCTGCGGGTGGAAGAAGTCGTAGAGCTGACGCAGCTCGGTCGAGTCGGTGATCCCGGTGGCGTCGAAGAGCAGAGCTCCGTGCCGCTGCGAGGTGCCGGCGGCCGGGTCGGCCAGCTCGACCCCGGCGCTGGTGAGCATCTTGGCAACCGGCTCGGCGAGCCGGCCGCCGGTGGCCGCGCCGAGCAGGGCCGGGCCGGGCAGCAGCGGGTCGCCGGGGTGGTGCCGGCGCAGTCGGGGCGGGTCGGGCAGCCCGAGGCGCTTGACCAGCGCGCGGCCGGCGGCCGATTGGACAAAGCTCGCGTACCTGTCGGTCATGGGCGTAGCCTACTGGCGAGTAGGGTTCGAGCAACATATGTCGAGGAGGCGGATCGTGCAGAGCATTCGGCGGGTCGCGGTCATCGGGGGCAACCGCATCCCCTTCGCCCGCTCCAATTCCCGCTACGCGGACGCGTCGAACGCGGACCTGCTCGGCGCGGCGCTCGACGGCCTGATCGCCCGCTACGGGCTGGCCGGGCAGCGCATCGGCGAGGTGGTCACCGGGGCGGTGCTCAAGCACTCCCGCGACTTCAACCTCACCCGTGAGGTGGTCCTCGGCTCCCGCCTCGACCCCCACACCCCGGCGTACGACATCCAGCAGGCCTGCGGCACCGGCCTGGAGGCGACCATCCTGGTCGCCAACAAGATCGCCCTCGGTCAGCTCGACGTGGGCATCGCCGGCGGTGTCGACACCACCTCCGACGCCCCGCTCGCCGTCAACGAGGAGATGCGCCGCACGCTGCTCAAGCTCAACTCGGCCCGTACGCTGGGCGAACGGCTCAAGATCGCGGCAAAGCTGCGCCCGTCCCAGCCGTTCAAGCCGGAGATCCCGCGCAACGCCGAGCCGCGTACCGGGCTGTCCATGGGCGACCACGCCGCCCGGACCGCAGTGCGCTGGCAGATCGACCGGCGCTCCCAGGACGAGTTGGCGCTGCGCTCACACCAGCGCCTTGCCGCCGCGTACGACAGGGGCTTCTTCGACGACCTGATGACGCCGTACCTGGGGCTCACCCGGGATGCGAACCTTCGCCCGGACAGCAGCTTGGAGAAGCTCGCCTCGCTGAAGCCGGTCTTCGGCACCCGTGGCCCGGACGCCGAGCACGCCACCATGACGGCCGGCAACTCGTCACCCCTCACCGACGGCGCGTCCACTGTGCTGCTGGCCAGCGAGGAGTGGGCGGCGGCGCACCACCTGCCCGTGCTGGCCTGGTTCAGTTGGTCGGAGACGGCGGCGGTGGACTTCGTGCACGGCGACGAGGGGTTGCTGATGGCACCCGCGTACGCGGTGCCCCGGATGCTGGCCCGTGCCGGGCTGACGTTGCAGGACTTCGACTACTACGAGATCCACGAGGCGTTCGCGTCGCAGGTGCTGGCCACCCTCGCCGCCTGGGAGTCGCCGGAGTTCGCCAAGGACCGGCTCGGCCTGGACGCGCCGCTCGGCGCTGTCGACACCGACCGGCTCAACGTCAACGGTTCGTCGCTGGCCGCCGGGCATCCGTTCGCCGCCACCGGCGGGCGCATCGTGGCGACCCTGGCGAAGCTCCTGGCCGAGCGGGGCAGCGGGCGTGGGCTGATCTCCATCTGCGCCGCCGGTGGTCAGGGCGTGACCGCCATCCTGGAGCGCTGAACGGCGCGTGCACGGCGACGCCCGCCGGACCCGAGGGTCCCGGCGGGCGTCGATCGTGCGGTGGGGCTCAGCCGAGGGTGAACTTCTCCCAGGTGCTGATGGAGGGGCCGTTGGCGATCAGCGGCTTGGACCCTGCGCCGTCGGCGCTGACGTACTTGTTGTTGATGGTGGCCTTGAAGCTGACGGTGCCGTCGCTGTTGCGGACGATGATGAATCGTTCCCAGGTGCTTGCGGTCGGGCCGTTCGCGATCAGCGGCTTGGTGCCTGCGCCGTCGGCGGACACGTAATGGTTGTTGACGCGGGCGAGGAGGCCGACCTGCCCGTTGCCGAGATCGACCACGTCGAACCGCTCCCAGAGGCTGGCCGTGGGAGCGGAGGCGATCAACGGCTTGGTTCCCGCGCCGTCAGCGCTGACGAAGCGGCCGTTGACCTTCGCCTTCAAGGACCGGTTCGCGTCCGGTACGACGACCAGGAGAAACTTCTCCCAGGTGCCGATGGTGGACCGGCTGGCACTCAACGGAAGGGCTCCGCTTAAATCGGCGGTCACGTACTGGTTGGTGGTGGGGGTCTGGAGGCTGATGGTGCCGTCGCTGTTGCGCACCAGCGTGAACGCCTCGCGTACGTTCACGACCAGGCTGTCCGCTGTCAACGTGGCGAGGTCGAACTGGGAGACGGCGACGTAGCGCCCGGCCGCCCGGGAGAAGAGGGCGACCTTGCCGTTGCCGGCGTCCGCCAGGTCGAACTGCGCGATGGTGTTCGGTTCGGCCTCGTTCGGTCGAAGCCCGTGGCTTTTCTCGTAGCTCACGTAGCGGCCGTTGGACAGGGCGCGCAGACCCACCGTCCCGGTCGGCCGCAGGACGCTCATCAGCCTGCTGTGAGCCGCCGACCGCCCGTCGGTGCCGGTGACGATGACGTTGACGACGTAGAGGTCCGGCTTCGTGTAGGTGTGCGAGGCGGTCGGGCTCGTCTGGGTGACGGTGCTGCCGTCACCGAACGAGAACTGGTAGGACGCGATCGGGCTGAGGCCGGGGGTGGAGGCGGACGCGTCCACAGTCACCGATTGCGCCTGGAGATTCAGGGCGACGTCGAAGGACACCACCGGGGCGCGGACGGCCTCCACGGCACCACGGTCGGCGTAGGTGAGCGGGCCGGCCCCGGTGTTCGCTATGGCCGGGTCGTCGATGCGCGGCCAGCCGGCACGGTCGAGGGTCGGGTAACCGGGGGCGGCCGAGTTCGCCGAGTCGATGTTGTCCTTGGCCTGTCCCGTCTCGCGGTCGTGCGCGGCCTGGCCGGACGCGGCCCGGAACGCGGCGAGGCTCATCCGGGTGTTCCAGGCGTAGATCTCCGGGGAGTCGTTGTTGTAGTGGTGGGCGTTGTTGTAGTCGACCACCGTCTTCCCGACGGCACCGCCGTAGACGCCGATCTCGACACCGTCGAGGTATGCCGGGTCGCAGTAGCCCTGGTTGAAGAAGCCGTTCGTGATCAGCACGTTGTTCTGCACTGAGACGCCGGACGAGGCTCCGTCGACGCGGATGCCGTCGCGGCAGCGGTCCTTGATGGTGTTGTTGGTGATCGCCGTGCCGGTGCCACCGTTGTTGTGCACGCCGTGGCCGGGGCCACCGTCGATCTGGTTGTTGGCCACCACAGTGTCGACCGCACCCACCCCGATGGCGACTGCCGCTGCGGTGAAACCGCTGACCTTGCTGTCGAGGATGCTGACTCTCGGCCCGTCGACCCGAACGCCGACGCCGTCGGAGGGTGTCCGGTACCCGGCGCTGCTCAGTACGTTCACGGATTTGACCAGCACGTCGCTGCTCGCGGCGTCGATGATGATTCCGGCGTTCAGGGTCGGCCCGCTGGCGGTGATCTGCTTCAGCGTCGATCCTGTGACACCGGCCAACCGGACCGCGGGCGCGGTCGAGGAGGTGTCCATCGCGAAGTTGCCGCCCTGGATGGTGATCCGCGAGGAGTTGCGCAGGTCGAGGCCGGGCAGCGCGCTTGTCGATCCGTTGGCGCGCAGATTCTTGAGTACGACATCGTGCTGGCCGTCGATCACGAAGCCGGCGGTCGCACCGATCAGAGTTGCCACGTCACTGGCGAAGAAGGTGACTGGCTGCTCAGGCGTGCCGGACGTGGGGATCGTGACGCGTTCCCGGTAGTTGCCGCCGCCGACGTCCACCGTCTGGCCGGCCGTGACCACTGCGGCCGCAGCGCCGATGGTGCAGAACGGTTGCGCCAAGGTCCCCGGGTACTGGTCGGAGCAGTTCGCGGTGGGATTCTGTCGGACGTAGAGCGTCGTCGGAGCGTCCGCCTGGGCCGGCAGGATGGTGCCCACCAGGGCACCACCGGTCAGCACGACGGTCGCGAGACCAGAAAGGAGGGATTTACCCATGCTTTGCCTCGGGGATGAGGAGGAGCCGGCGGTCGCCGGGAGTCAGATAAAGGTGATCATGCATCACCGGCCGATTGAGGCGCTGACCGCAGTGACAAAACGGCCACTCCGCCGGTGTGTGCAAGGCGACGCCCGCCGGACTTGAGGGTTCCGGCGGGCGTCGACAGTGCGGTAGGGCTCAGCCGAGGATGAACCTCTCCCAGGAGCTGACGACCGGGCCGCTGGCGATCAGTGGCTTGCTGCCCGCGCCGTCCGCGCTCACGTACTTGTTGTTGATGGCGGCCTTGAAGCTGACAGTGCCGTCGCTGCTGCGGACCATTGTGAACCGCTCCCAGGTGCTGGCAGTCGGTGCGTTCGCGATCAGCGGCTTGGCCCCAGCGCCGTCGGCGGACACGAAGTGGTTGTTGACACGGGCGAGAAGGCCGACCTGCCCGTTGCCGAGATCCACCACGTCGAACCGCTCCCAGGTGCTGGCGGTCGCCGCGCTCGCGATCAACGGCTTGGCCCCCGCGCCGTCGGCGCTGACGAAGCGACCGTTGACCTGCGCCTTCAGGGACCGGTTCGCATCCGGTACGACGACCAGGAGGAACTTCTCCCAGGTGCCGATGGAGGGCCGGCTGGCGCTCAGCGGAGTGGCGCTGTTGACGTCCGCGGTCACGTACTGGCTGGTGATGGGGGCCTGGAGGCTGATGGTGCCGTCGGCGTTGCGCACCAGCTTGAACGACTCGTGTACGTCCACCAGAACGCTGTCCGCTGTCAATGTGGCGAGGTCGGACTCAGCGACGGCGACGTAGCGACCGACCGCCCGGGAGAAGAGGGCGACCCTGCCGTTGCCGGCGTCCGCCAGGTCGAACTGCGCGATCGTGCTTGGTTCGGCCTGGTTCGGTCGAAGCCCGTAGCTCTTCTCGTAACTGACGTAGCGGCGGTTGGACAGGGCGCGCAGACCGACGGTCCCGGTCGGCCGCAGCATGCTGATCTGCCTGCCGTAAGTCCCCGACCGACCGTCGGTGCCAGTGACCGTGACGGCGATCCGGTAGGAGCCCGGGTTCGCGTAGGTGTGCGAGGCGATCGGGTTCGTCTGGGTGACGGTGCTGCCGTCGCCGAACGAGAACTGGTAGGACGCGATCGGACTGAAGCCGGGGAGGGAGGCGGACGCGTCCATAGTCACCGAGCGCGCCTGGATGTTCATGGCGACGTCGAACCGCACCTCCGGGCTCCGGACGGCTTCCACGGTGCCACGGTCGGCGTACGTTATCGGGCCGGCGCCGGTGTTCGGCACGCCCGGATCGTCGACGCGCGGCGCGCCGCCGCGGGCGAGGGTCGGGTAACCGGGGGCGGCCGAGTTCGCCGAGTCGATGTTGTCCCGGGCCTGCCCCGTCTCGCGGTCGTGTGCGGCCTGGCCGGACGCGGCCCGGAACGCGGCAAGCGACATCCGGGTGTTCCAGGCGTAGATCTCCGGGGAGTCGTTGTAGTAGTGGTGCGCGTTGTTGTAGTCGACCACCGTCTTTCCGACGGCACCGCCGTAGACGCCGATCTCGACCCCGTCCAGCACCTTGCTGTCGCAGTAAGCCAGATTGAAGTAACCGTTCAGAGCAAGCACGTTGTTCTGTACGGAGACGCCGGACGAGGCTCCGTCGACGCGGATGCCGTCGCGGCAGCGGTCCTTGATGGTGTTGTTGGCGATGGCCGTGCCGGTGGCCCCGTTGTTGTGCACGCCGTGGCCGGCGCCCCCGGAAATCACGTTGTTGGCCACCACGGTGCCGGCCGCGGTGGGCCCGAGCGCGATCGCCGCGTTGCTGAAGCCGTCGACGCTGCCACCGATGTACGAGTTGCGCTGCCCGTCGATCCGGACGCCGACCGTGTTGTCGGCAAGGATGTAGTTGGCATAGCCCTGCACGCTCGTGTCCTGGATGGCCACGTCACTGCTGGCGGAGTCCATGGTGATGCCGGCGCTGGCGGTCAACCCGCTGACCGTGATCTTCGACAGGCTCGAGCTGGTCACGCCGGCGAACCGGATCACCGGTGACGTCGCGGGAGTGTTCAGGGCGTAGGTGCCGCCCCGGATGGTGAGGCCCGAGGAGTTGCGCACGTCCAGGGCCGGCACGTCGCCCGACCCGACGACGCGGAGGTTCTGGAGCACCACATCGTGCTGGCCGTCGATCACGAAGCCGGCCGTCGCGCCGATCAGGGTCGCCGCGGAACTGGAGGTGGTGACGAACGTTACCGGCTGCTCCGGCGTGCCGGACGCGCCGATCGTGACGCGCTCCCGGTAGGTGCCGCCGCCGACGTCGACGGTCTGCCCGCCGGTGACGATCGCTGCTGCGGCTCCGACGGTGCAGAACGGCTGCGCCAACGTGCCCGGGAACTGGTCCGAGCAGCCGGTGGCGGCATTCTGCCGAACGTAGAGCGTCGTCGGAGCGGCCGCCTGGGCGGGCAGCGCGGTGCCCACCAGGGTGCCGCTGATCAATAAGGCGGTCGCGAGACCGGCGAAGAAGGATTTACGCATGCGCGCCTCGAAGAGGAGGAGGATCCGGCGACGCCGGAAGTCAGATAAGGCGATTTTGCATGATCGACAAGTGAGGTGCTGACCTGGGTGACAAAACGGCCACCCGTCAGTGAGATGCAACAAGAAGTTCCTGATCTCTTCATCGGGTGGCCCGTTGCTGGCAAGGCCGCCCGATCGCCTCCGTCACCCGCTGACGAGCCGCGCTGACGCGTACGCGACGACGCCCGCCAGACCGTGCGGCCTGGCGGGCGTCGAGGTGGTGATTTTCAGCCGAGGGTGAACTTCTCCCAGGTGCTGATGGCCGGGCCGTTGGCGATCAGTGGCTTGCTGCCCGCGCCGTCGGCGCTGACGTACTTGCTGTTGATGCCGGCCTTGAAGGTGACCGTGCCGTCGCTGTTGCGGACCATCGTGAACCGTTCCCAGGTGCTGACGGCCGGGCCGTTGGCGATCAGCGGCTTGGTGCCCGCGCCGTCGGCGGACACGAAGCGGCTGTTGGCGCGGGCGAAGAGGGCGATCTGGCCGCTACCGAGGTCGGCGATGTCGAACCGCTCCCAGCTGCCGACGGTCGCCGCGCTTGCGATCAGCGGCTTCACACCGGCACCGTCGGCTATCACGTAGCGGCCGTTCACGCTGGCCTTCAGCGACCTGTTCGCGTCCGCGACCGGCACCTGGGCGAACTTCTCCGAGGCGCTGATGGTGGACCGGCTGGCGCTCATCGAGACGGTGCCGCTGGCGTCGGCGGTGACGTACAGGTTGTTGCTCGCCTTGAGGCTGACGGTGCCGTCACTGTTGCGGACGACAGTGAACTTCTCCGACGTGCCAACCACCTGGCCCGCGGCGTTCAGGGACTCGTTGGCCGACTGCGTGACGTAACGGCCGTTGGACCGCGCGACGAGGGCCACCTGGCCGTTGCCGGCGTCCGCCAGGTCGTACTGCGCGGCGGCGGTCAACCCGGCCTGGTTCGGCAGGAGAACCGACGCGGACGTTCCCACGTAGCGACGGTTCGACATCGCGAGCAGTCCCACGGAAGCGGTCCGCCGCAGCACGCTGACCTGCTCGGCGCTGCTGCCGGTCAGGCCGTCGGTCCCATGGGGGGTGACGGTGACGTTGTAGGTGCCCGGCGTGGCGTACTTGTGCGTGGCGATCGGACTGGACTGGCGGGTAGAGGAGGTTCCGTCGCCCCAACTGAACTCGTAATCACGGATCGGGACGAAGCCCGGCGTCGAGGCGGAGGCGTCCACCCTGACCGTGCTCGTGGCGAGGTCCACTGTGGCGTCGAAGGACGAAACCGGGTGTTTGATGGATTCGGCAGCGCCACGGTCGGCGTACGCAATCGGGCCGGTGCCGGTGTTCGGCACCGCCGGGTCGTCCCGGCGTGGCTTGCCCTCGGTGTCGAGCTCCTGGTAGCCGGGCGCCGTCGAGTTCGCCGAGTCGACGTTCTCCCGGACATCCGAGGTGTACCGGTCGTGTGCGGCCTGCCCGGAGACGGTGCGGAACTGGGTGAGACCCATCCTGGTTCCGTTCCACGAGTAGCCGGTCGCGGTCGCGGACTGGTGCCAGGTGTTGTTGTAATCGATCACGGTGCCGCTCACCGCGGCGTCGTGGACCGCGATCTCAGCGCCCTCGGGCGCCTGCGGGTCGCAGTAGCCCTGGTTGAAGGCGGCGTTGTTGCGGAGCACGTTGTTCTGCACCGAGACCTGCGACGATGCACCGTCAACCTGGATGCCGCCCAGGCAGCGGTCCTGGATCTCGTTGTTGGCGATGGCAGTGCCCACGGCTCCGCGGTTGTGGATGCCGTACCCGATCCCGCCCTTGATCCGGTTGTTGGCGATCACCGTCCCGGCGGCGGCAGGGCCCACCGAGATGGCAGCTCCGGAGAAGCCGGCAACATCGCCGTCGATGATCGTGCTGCGCGGCCCGTCGACTCGAATGCCCACGCCGCTATCGGCGGCGACGTGGTTCGGGGCGGTCGACACCAGCGTGTTGCTAACGCGCACGTCGCTGGTGGAGGCATCCATCGTCAATCCGTCGGCGAGCGCCGCTCCGGTGGCGATGAGGCCATCCAGCCATGTCCACGTCGCATTGGCGAGTCGGATGGCGGGCGCGGTGGCGACGTTTGCCATGGTGAATCTGCCGCCCGCGACCACTACGTTCGAGGCGTTTCGCAGATCGAGGGCGGGCACGTCGGCAGACCCACTGACATTGATTCCCTCGATATAGATGTCGTGCTGGCCGTCGACGACCAGCCCCGCGTTCGGACCGACGAGCGTCACCGGGGTGCGAGGGGTCTTGGCGACGAAAGCGATTCCCGATTCCGGGGTGCCAGAGCTGGTGATGGTGACGCGCTCGGCGTAGGTGCCGCCGTCGATCCAGACCTCCCCGGGGGCGGTCACCACGGCGGCTGCGGCACCGATCGTGCAGAACGGCGTGTCGTCGGAGCCAGGCCCCTGGTCGGAGCAGTTCGCGTCGGCCTGCCTGACGTGCAGAAGCATCACAGGGTCGTCTGCCTGGGCGGGTGCGCCGGTGGCCAGAAGGGTGCCGCCGGTTACCGCGATCGCGGTGAGGCCGGCAAGGGATCTTCTACGCATGCATGCCCTCTGTCGTGAAGGTGGGATTCGGCTCTGCCGGAGATCAGATGGAGACCATGATCCGATACCGGCTGGTAGCTGTACCGCCCCGGGCGACAAAACGGCCACTCGGCCCCACCGGCACCCGCCCTGGCCTGCCGGCCGCACGGGCCGCCGGGTAGGAGAGAATGAGGCACGTGACGACGATCCCCAACGTGCTTGCCAACCGGTACGCCTCGCCCGAACTGGTCGCCCTCTGGTCCCCGGAGGAGAAGGTCCGGATGGAGCGGCGGCTCTGGCTCGCCGTTCTCCGCGCTCAGCGCGACCTGGGAGTGCCGGTGCCGGACGGCGTTGTCGAGGCGTACGAGCGGGTGCTCGACCAGGTCGACCTCGCCTCGATCGCCGAGCGGGAGCGGGTCACCCGGCACGACGTGAAGGCCCGGATCGAGGAGTTCAGCGCGCTCGCCGGGCACGAGCACGTGCACAAGGGGATGACCTCCCGCGACCTCACCGAGAACGTCGAGCAGCTCCAGGTGCGCGCCTCGCTGGAGCTGATCCGCGACCGGGTGGTGGCCACCCTGGCCCGGTTGGCCTGGCTGGCCCACGAGCACTCCGAGCTGGTCATGACCGGCCGGTCGCACAACGTGGCGGCGCAGGCCACCACGTTGGGCAAGCGCTTCGCGTCGGCGGCCGAGGAGCTGCTGATCGCGTACGAGCGGCTGGAGGATCTGATCGCCCGCTACCCGCTGCGGGGGATCAAGGGACCGGTCGGCACGGCCGCCGACCAGCTCGACCTCTTCGAAGGTGACGCCGACAAGGTGGCCGAGTTGGAGCGGCGGGTCGCCGAGCACCTGGGCTTCTCCCGGGTACTGGACAGCGTCGGGCAGGTCTATCCGCGCTCGCTCGACTTCGACGTGCTGGCCGCGCTGGCCCAGACGGCCGCCGCGCCGTCCTCGCTGGCCACCACGATTCGGTTGATGGTCGGCCAGGAGCTGGCGACCGAGGGCTTCAAGCCGGGTCAGGTCGGTTCCAGCGCGATGCCGCACAAGATGAACACCCGTTCCTCGGAGCGGGTGAACGGCTTCGCCGTGATCATCCGGGGTTACCTGTCGATGGTCGGCGAGCTGGCCGGTGACCAGTGGAACGAGGGGGACGTGTCCTGCTCGGTGGTCCGCCGGGTGGCGCTGCCGGACGCGTTCTTCGCCGCCGACGGGCTGTTTCAGACGTTCCTCACAGTGCTCGACGAGTTCGGCTCGTACCCGGCAGTGATCAACCGGGAGCTGGAGCGGTTCCTGCCGTTCCTGGCCACCACGAAGATCCTGGTCGCGGCGGTCCGGCGAGGCGTCGGCCGGGAGGTCGCCCACGAGGTGATCAAGGAGCACGCGGTGGCGGTGGCCCTGGCGATGCGCGAGAAGGGCTCACCGGAGAACGACCTCTTCGACCGCCTGGCAGCGGACGGCCGACTCGGCCTGTCCCGCGCTGACATCGACACCCTGGTCGCCGACCGCAACGCCTTCGTCGGCGCCGCCCAGGCCCAGGTGGCAGCGGTGACGAGCCGCATCACCGCTGTGGTGACCGCCCACCCGGACGCCGCCACCTACAGCCCACCCCCCATCCTCTAGCTCCCACCCCGCCCCACCTGACCCACCCCGCCCCGCCCCTTCGGGTGATCAAGAGGTTTGCGTCATTTTCGATCTCCCTGATGACCGAAACCTCTTGATCAACAGGGGCAGAGGGGTGGGCCCGGTGGGTGGGTGGGTTACTCGCCGGTTGGGGTTTCTGCTGCGGTGCGGAGGTTGGGGGCGCTGGCGGGTTCGGCGATGCCGCCGAGAGATTCGGCGAAGGCCGGGTCGGTGGCGGTCTCCGCCGCGACCGCCGGCTGGTCGGCCGGCATGACCTCGGGCATCTTGGGTACGGCGACCACCGCCGTCCCGTACGCGCAGATCTCCATCCACATCTCGCCGCAGTCCCGGCTGTCGAACCGCATGCCGATCACCGCGTTCGCGCCGATCCGGAGGGCCTCCTCGCCGAGGCGGGTCACCGAGTCGGTGCGCCACCGGGTCAGGTTGTCCGGGGCCATCGGGTCGTACGCGCCACCGCGCAGGTTCTTCACACCCTCGCGGTACGGGTTGCGCGTCCTGGCCATCGATGACACCACCTCACCGAGAATCTGGCGGATCTCGTAGCCGGGCAGTTGCTCTGTCGTCACGACCAGCACGGTTCCGATGCTGTCAGGAGTGGCCCGACCCGATCGGGTGCATTGTTCACCTGATCGGATGCTGCAAAACGACGCGGCGCGGACGGCCGGCACGTGGCCGACCATCCGCGCCGAGCGGGGCGCTAACCGTCAGACACCGGCCACCGAGGTGATCCAGGCCCGGTTGTACGCGACGCTGCCGTAGTTCTGGATGCTCGACCCGTCGGCGGTGGAGGCGACGCCGACCTGCTGACCGTTGTAGAACTGCGGGCCGCCGGAGTCACCGCGCCAGGCGTTGCCGTTGATCCGGGTGCTGCGGATCGCCTGGCCGCCGTACGCGTCGGTGGCGCCGTTGCTGGTCACCCGGACGGTGGCGGTCTTGAGCTGGGTGGACGCCGAGCAGCCGCTGTAGCAGGTCATGCCCCAGCCGTAGATCGAGTTCGTCGAGTTGATCGGCGGGTTGCTGCTGGCCAGGCTGACCGCGGAGGTGCTGACGGTGCTGGAGAGCCGCATGAGCGCGAGGTCGTTGCGGGTGTAGGTGGCGCTGACCGTGCGGGTGACCCCGCCGGAGGTGCGGTTCACGCTTCCGACGCGCACCGACATGGTGCCGCTGATGCAGTGCCGGGCGGTGAGCACCCACTGCGCGGCGATGACGCTGCCGGAGCAGGTGAACGAGCCGTTGCTGAGCACCGCGGCTGCCCAGGGGGCGGACGAGACGGTGCCGCCGCCGATGATGGGTTGCGGGCCGGCGGGGGCGGCGGACGCGGCGGACGTGACGCCGAGGGCGCCGACCAGCGCGGTGCTGAGTACGGCGAGCAGGGGGCGGATGCGCATCGGGTGGACTCCTTGGACGGGGCGGGCCCGGGGTCGCCGGGCGCGGGCGGCGCCGGACGGCGGGGTTCCCGGCGCCGGCAGATCGACCTACGTCGATGTAGAGTAGGGCGCGACGCGAGCGTTATCAAGGAGACCATCGAGGTTGCCCAATGTAACGATTCGGCCACCCGCCGCGCCGTATATGTCCTGCTAGGGCCACCTGTAGCGCCTGACGTGTCACCCTGAGCGTCAGTAATGTCGATCACTGCCTGAACCGCACCCGGCCGGTGCGTCCGCGGCGATATCTGCCAGGTACGCTGGCTGCGCTCGCCCATTTGTGGGTCGGCACCCAACTGCGTACACAGTCAGGAGTGCCCAGTGCCTCGCGTCGTCGTCGACGTCATGCTCAAGCCCGAGATCCTTGATCCGCAGGGCCAGGCCGTCGCAAACGCGCTGCCCCGGCTCGGCGTCGGTGACGTCGCCTCGGTTCGGATCGGCAGGCGCATCGAGATCGAGTTCACCGGTGAACCGGACCTGGACCGCGCCCGGGAGATTGCCGACAAGCTGCTCGCCAACCCGGTCATCGAGGACTTCACCGTCCGCGTGGTCGAGGCCGACGAGACCGCGGACGCCCGCTCGTGACCGCCCGGGTCGGTGTGGTCACCTTCCCCGGCTCGCTCGACGACGGGGACGCGGCCCGGGCCGTCCGGATCGCCGGCGCTGAGCCGGTCCGACTCTGGCACGGCGATCCGGAGCTGCACGGTGTCGACGCGGTCGTCCTGCCCGGAGGTTTCTCCTACGGTGACTACCTGCGGTGCGGCGCCATCGCCCGGTTCGCCCCGGTGATGGAGACGATCGTGGACGCCGCTCGGAGTGGCCTGCCGGTGCTCGGCATCTGCAACGGCTTCCAGATCCTCTGCGAGGCGCACCTGCTGCCCGGCGCGCTCACCCGCAACCAGCACCTGCACTTCCGCAACCGGGACCAGGTCCTGCGCATCGAGTCGGCCGGGACGGCGTGGACCAACGCGTTCCAGCCCGGCCAGGAGGTGCTCATCCCGGTCAAGAACGGCGAGGGCTGCTACGTCGCGGACACCGCGACGCTGGACCAGCTCGAAGCCGAAGGTCGGGTGGTCGCCCGCTACGTCGGCGGCAACCCCAACGGGTCTCAGCGCGACATCGCCGCGATCACCAACGCCGCCGGCAACGTGGTCGGCATCATGCCGCACCCCGAGCACGCGGTGGAGGCGCTCACCGGCCCTTCGCTGGACGGCCTCGGCTTCTTCACGTCGGTCCTCAAGCACCTGGTCGGGGCGCCGGCATGAGTACGAGGAGCGGCTTCGGCGGGCACGAGCGCAGCGAGGAGAGGTCATGACCACCCATCCGGATCCGGTACGGGACACGCCGGAGGCGTACTCCGCCCCGGCGCAGCCGTCCGAGCCGAGCCCCGCGCAGCCGGCCGCACCGGCGACCGCTCCCGCCCAGCCGGCCGCCGCCGTCTGGGCCGAGGGCGTGGACACCGTGCCGCGCGCCGGTGGCACCCCGGGCGAGCTTCAGCCGTACACCGAGCTTGGTCTGCGCGACGACGAGTACGACCGGATCCGGCAGATCCTCGGCCGTCGGCCCACGCAGTCCGAGCTGGCGATGTATTCGATCATGTGGAGCGAGCACTGCTCCTACAAGTCGAGCAAGGTGCACCTGCGCCAGTTCGGCGAGAAGGCCCCGCACAGCGACCGGCTGCTCGCCGGCATCGGTGAGAACGCCGGTGTCGTGCAGATCTCCGACGAGCTGGCGGTGACCTTCAAGGTCGAGTCGCACAACCACCCGAGCTTCGTCGAGCCGTACCAGGGCGCGGCGACCGGCGTCGGCGGCATCGTCCGGGACATCCTCGCCATGGGCGCCCGCCCGGTCGCGGTGATGGACCCGCTGCGCTTCGGTGCCGCGGACCACCCGGACACCGCCCGGGTGCTCACCGGCGTGGTCGCCGGAGTGGGCGGCTACGGCAACTGCCTGGGCCTGCCCAACATCGGTGGTGAGCTGGTCTTCGACCCCTCCTACCAGGGCAACCCACTGCTCAACGCGCTCTGCCTGGGCGTGCTGCCGGTCAACCGGTTGCAGAACAAAGCCGCCGCCGGGCCGGGCAACGTTGTCGTCCTGATGGGCGCCAAGACCGGCCGTGACGGCATCGGCGGCGTGTCGGTGCTGGCCAGCGCCACCTTCGACGAGGGCAGCGAGGCGCGCCGACCCGCCGTGCAGGTCGGCGACCCGTTCACCGAGAAGCTGCTGATCGAGGCGTGCCTCGAGCTGTACGACGGCCAACTTGTCGTCGGCATCCAGGACCTCGGCGGCGCCGGCCTGACCTGCGCGCTCACCGAGACCGCCGCCGCTGCCGGCACCGGCATGCGGGTCTGGTTGGAGCGGGTGCCGCTGCGCGAGCCCTCGATGGACCCGCACGAGATCCTGGCCAGCGAGTCGCAGGAGCGGATGCTGCTGGTCGTCGAGCCGGACAAGCTCGACGCGGTGCTCAAGACCTGTGAGAAGTGGGGCGTTCTCGCCACCGCGATCGGTGAGGTCACCGCACCGGAGCCGGACGGCCGCCCGGGTCGCCTGCTGATCACCTGGCAGGACCACCTGGTCGTCGACGTGCCGCCGGGTTCGCTGGTGGACGACGGCCCGGTCTACGCCCGCCCGATGCGCGAGCCGGCCGACCTGATCCTGCTCCAGGCCGACCGGGCCGAGACGCTGCCCCGCCCGGCCGACCCGGACGCGCTGCGGGAGACCGTGCTGCGCATGATCGCGTCGCCGAACCTGGCCGACAAGACCTGGGTCACCGAGCAGTACGACCGCTACGTGCTGGGCAACACGGTGCTCGCCCAGCCGGAGGACGGCGGCGTGATCCGGATCGACGAGCGGACCGGCCTCGGTGTGGCGCTGTCGGTCGACGGCAACGGCCGGTACACCCGACTCGACCCGTACAACGGCACCAAGCTGGCCCTGGCCGAGGCGTACCGGAACGTCGCGGTGACCGGCGCGAAGCCGATCGCCGTGACCAACTGCCTCAACTTCGGCTCCCCGGAGGACCCGGGCGTGATGTGGCAGTTCGCCGAAGCCGTACGCGGCCTGGCGGACGGCTGCCTGGAGCTGGGCATCCCGGTGACCGGCGGCAACGTCAGCTTCTACAACCAGACCGGCGCGGCGGCCATCCACCCGACCCCGGTTGTCGGCGTGCTGGGCGTGCTGGACAACGTCGCCGACCGGGTGCCGATGGGCTTCGCGCCGCGCGCCGCTGGCGACCACGACCAGCTCTACCTGCTCGGCGAGACGAACGTGGAGCTGTCCGGCTCGGAGTGGGCCTGGGTGACGCACGAGCACCTCGGTGGTATTCCGCCGCAGGTCGACCTTCTCCGCGAGAAGGCGCTGGCCGAGCTGCTGGCCGAGGCGGCCCGCGTCGGTCACCTCAGCTCGGCACACGACCTCTCCGACGGGGGCCTGGCCCAGAGCCTGGTCGAGTCCTGCCTGCGTCGCGGCGTCGGTGCCCGGGTCGCGGTGCCGGAGCAGTTCGCCGAGGGCTCGATGCCGTTCGTCTACCTGTTCAGCGAGTCCGCCACGCGGGCGCTGGTCTCGGTGCCGCGCGGCCACGACAAGGCGTTCGCGGCGCTCTGCGCCGAGCGGGGCGTGCCGTTCGAGCTGATCGGCGTCACCGACCCGTCCGGTGGGGCGCTCGAGGTGCACGGCCAGTTCCGGATCGGCCTGGACGAGCTGCGTACCGCGCACACCGAGACGTTGCCGCGCCTCTTCGGGGGTTCGGCGTCCGTCGAGGTGCCCGCGCCGGCTGCCGGCGTGGCGGGTGCGGTCGAGGCCGTCCCGTTGCCGGGCGAGCCGGCCGAGCCGGTCGACGCGGCCGAGGTGGTCTCCGAGCCGATCGCATCCTCGGGTCCGTCTCCGGAGACCGGCGCGGTCGAGCCGATCGGGTCAGAGCAGCCGGGCGAGGTGTCCGAGCCTGACTCCGGTGTCACCGAGCCGTCGCCTGACGAGCGCTGAGGCGTTGACGGCCGCCGTCTACGGCCAGCCCGGATCGGGTGCCCGGTTCGACTGGGGGCTGACCGGGGCGGCCGAACTCGGCCGGGTCTGTGCGGCGCTGGTGGTGGTGGACGTTCTCTCGTTCACCACCGCCGTGGAGGTGGCGGTCGCCCGGGGGATGCGGGTGCACCCGTTCCCCTGGGGTGAGCAGGCGGCCGAGTACGCCGTCCGGGTCGGTGCGACCGCTGCGGTCGGGCGGCGGCAGACGACCGCGGAACATCCATGGTCGCTCTCGCCCGCCGCGCTGAGCAGCGCACCGGTGGTGGCGGACCTCGTGCTGCCCTCCCCGAACGGCTCGGCCATCAGCGCCGCCGCCAGCGCCACCGGCCTGCCGGTGGTCGCGGCGTGCCTGCGCAACGCGCGCGCCGTCGGGCACTGGCTGCGCCGCCAGGGGTACGGCACGCTGGACGCCCCGATCGGCGTGATCGCCTCGGGGGAACGGTGGCCGGACGGGTCGCTGCGACCGTCGGTGGAGGACCAACTCGGCGCCGCCTCGGTGCTGGACGCCCTCTCCGGTGTGCCCGGTGGGCTCTCGGTGGAGGCGGCCATGGCGCTCGCCGCGCTGGCGAGCACCCCGGACCTGCCCGCCGCGGTGCGCGGCAGCGTCTCCGGACGGGAGTTGACCGAGAGCGGCTTCGCCGCGGACGTGGACGTCGCCGTCCGGATCGGCGTGTCGGACGTCGTGCCGGTGCTCCACCAGGGCGTCTTCTCCGCCGCCTGACCGCGGACTGCCCGCGCCTGCCCCACGCCTGACCCGCGCTGGGCGCTCCCTGTGATCAACTCGGCTTTTCGGAAGTCGCGGTGTCCAGGTCTTCGGGATGGCCCGACTTCACTGATAGCGAGTGGGTCTTGCAGCGAAAACGGCCACCCGGATTTCCGGGTGGCCGTTTTCATGTGCTGTGGTGGGGTCAGTCGTCCAACCAGTCGAGGCGGCGACCGCCGCGCTCGGTCGGCGGCGGGGTGTCCGGTCGGTTCCGCCCGGCGGGCTGGCCGTAGCCGGCCTGGTCGTAGCCCCGGTCGTCGTAGCCGCCGCGCTGCTGCGGAGGCTCCTGACCGTAGTTGCCGCCCTGGTCGTAGCCGCCGGCGGGCTGGCCGTAGCCGGCCTGGTCGTAGCCCCGGTCGTCGTAGCCGCCGCGCTGCTGCGGAGGCTCCTGACCGTAGTTGCCGCCCTGGTC
>NZ_JBEZEH010000116.1:0-22596 GCF_040648775.1 Micromonospora sp. NPDC049089 | reverse complement strand
GGCCCGGCCGGTGTTTCGAGCGACTGCTCAGCAGTCGTAGTACATGGCGAACTCGTGCGGGGTCGGGCGCAGACGCACCGGGTCGACCTCGTTGGCGCGCTTCCAGTCGACCCAGGTGGAGATCAGGTCGGGGGTGAAGACGCCGCCGTCGAGCAGGTAGTCGTGGTCGGCCTCCAGCGAGTCGAGCACCGCCGACAGCGAGCCCGGCACCTGCTTGACGTCGCCCCACTCCTCCGGCGGGAGGTCGTAGAGGTCCTTGTCGATCGGCGTCGGCGGCTCCATCTTGCTCTTGATGCCGTCCAGGCCGGCCATCATCATGGCCGAGAAGGCCAGGTAGACGTTCGCCGACGGGTCCGGGACGCGGAACTCGACGCGCTTGGCCTTGGCGTTGCTGCCGGTCACCGGGATGCGGGTGCAGGCGGAGCGGTTGCGCTGCGAGTAAACCAGGTTGACCGGCGCCTCGTAGCCCGGCACCAGGCGACGGTACGAGTTGATCGTCGGGTTGGTGAAGGCCAGCAGCGACGGCGCGTGGTGCAGCAGACCGCCGATGTACCAGCGGGCCATGTCGGACAGGCCGGCGTAGCCGGTCTCGTCGTAGAACAGCGGCTCACCGTTGAGCCAGAGGCTCTGGTGGGTGTGCATGCCGGAGCCGTTGTCGCCGAACAGCGGCTTGGGCATGAACGTCGCGGTCTTGCCGTTGGCCCAGGCCTCGTTCTTCACGATGTACTTGAAGAGCTGGAGCTGGTCACCGGCGTGCAGCAGGGTGGAGAACCGGTAGTTGATCTCGGACTGGCCGGCGGTGCCCACCTCGTGGTGCGAGCGCTCCACGTTGAAGCCGGTGTCGACCAGGCGGCGCACGATCGAGTCACGCAGGTCGGCGTAGTGGTCGACCGGCGGGACGGGGAAGTAGCCGCCCTTGTACGCGGTCTTGTAACCGCGGTTGCCGCCCGGCTCTTCGCGGCCGGTGTTCCAGGCGCCCTCGATCGAGTCGATGTAGTAGAACGACTGGTGCGCCGAGGTCTCGTGGCGGATCGAGTCGAAGATGTAGAACTCCGCCTCGGCGCCGAAGTAGGCGGTGTCGGCGATGCCGCTCGCCGCCAGGTACGCCTCGGCCTTCTTCGCCACGTTGCGCGGGTCGCGGCTGTAGGCCTCGCGGGTGAACGGGTCGTGGATGAAGAAGTTGAGCGCGAGCGTCTTCTGCGCGCGGAACGGGTCGATGAACGCGGTGGCGACATCCGGGAGCAGGAGCATGTCCGACTCGTGGATCGCCTGGAAACCGCGGATCGACGAACCGTCGAACGCGAGGCCGTCGGTGAAGAGGTCGTCGTTGACGGACTCGACCGGCAGGTTGAAGTGCTGCATCACGCCGGGCAGGTCACAGAAACGAACGTCGACGAACTTCACGTCCTCGTTCTTGAGGTATCGCAGCAGTTCCTCGGGATTGGCGAACACACATCCTCCTGGCACGTCCACGGGGTGGCTAGGCTTCTGGCGACGCTAGGGCCGGGGGGTTGCCCGGCCGTGTCTCCGTTGTTTCTGCCGTGTTACGTCCCTCGCGGAGCGTCAGTGGCGCCCCGTCCACGCCTCCGGCCCGCCAGGGACGCCGTACCGACTGTGCCAGTGTAATGACATCTGATCGCTTTGGCCTGAATCGGCACGCAGTGGCGGCGGCACCCGGCAAGCCCTCATCCCGGCGCGGATACCCTTGACCGCTGTGACCAATCCGCACCTCCCGGCAGCGCCGGCCACCGACCCCAGCTTCACCGCGCCGAGCCTCGGTCGGCGGTTCGGGGCGCTGATCATCGACTGGGTGCTCTGCCTGCTGGTGTCCAACTTCTTCGCCGACCCGGTACGCGACGGCTGGGCCCCGGTGCTGGTGTTGGTCCTGGTGTACGGCATCTTCCTCGGCCTGTTCGCCCAGACTCCGGGCATGTTCATCACCAAGATCCGCTGCGTGAGCTGGAACGACGGTGGCCGGATCGGCGTGCTTCGGGGGCTGATCCGTGGCCTCCTGCTGGCCCTTGTCGTCCCCGCGCTGATCATGGACGAGCACCGACGCGGTCTGCACGACCGGATCGCCGGCTCGGTCATCGTCGACGCCCCCCGCGGCTGACCCGACCCTCTGCGCCCCCGAAGGTGGCTGAGTTCGCCTCAGCGATCCCAAGATCGTGCTCGATCATTGATGTAGTGGCATTCACGCACCCGGAGACCACTACATCCAGGTTCGAGCACGATCTTGGCGCTGCTCGAGCCCGAGCCGCCCGCGGGGCGCGGGGCGCGGGGCGCGGGGCGCGGGGCGCGGGGCGCGGGGCGCGGGGCGCGTTCGACGCCCCGACGCGAAAGAGCCGGGCCCGTGCGGGTCCGGCTCTTGTCGGCGTACGTCGAAGGGGGTCAGCGGCCCCGCGACTGGCGGAAGGCGCCCGGCGGCCGCATGTTCTTCGGGATCGCGCCCTTGGGCATCTGTGGCCGGGCGGTGAGCGCCTTGAGTCGCTTGTCCAGCGAGTTGACGTCCTTGCCGGAGAGGGCGCGGGGCAGGCGCAGCAGCGTGGTCCGCAGCTTGCGGATCGGCAGCTCGCCCTCCTCCTGCCCGATCACGTAGTCGTGCAGGGGAGCGGAGCCGATCACCTTGGACAGCCGCCGCTTCTCCTGGCCGAGCAGGCCGCGCACCCGCTGCGGGTTGCCCTCGGCCAGCAGGATCACGCCCGGGCGGCCGATCACCAGGTGGACCATGTCCATCTGGGTGGTCGAGCTGACCGCCGGGGTGACCCGCCAGTCGCCGCGCATGTTCTCCATGATCTGCGCCGCCGCGCCGGGTTGCCCCTCGGCGGCGTTCATCATCGCCTTGTTGGACCGAAGGTTGAGCACGATCAGCACCGCGAGCAGGATGAACAGGATGCCCAGCGGCAGCCAGATCCAGCCCCAGAGGATGACCGCGACCACGGTGAGCGCGAGCGGGAGCAGCACCGCTGCGGCGACCAACGGCGCGAACCACCGGTCCTGCTTGGCGGTGAACTGGAACACCATCCCGATCTGCTTCAGCCGCTGGCCGAACGAGACCTTCTCCTGGGGCTTTGCCATGCCGCAGAGTCTAGTGGTCGCCGCCGGCCCGGTTGATCCGCGTCCGGGTGCCGGGGCAGCTGAGTACCTTACGTCGCCGTGAGCGCCCTGAGCGGCCGGGTAAGGAGGGTGTGGGTGCGGAAGATGAGGCGCCGTGCCCATGCCCGGGTGGGGCCTTCGCGCGAAGAGTCGTCAGCAGAAGACGACGACGCCACGAAGGAGCCCGACATGTTCGGCAACGACGCAGATTTCCTGCTCACCCTGCACCGCACCCACGCCGCCGAGCTGCGCGCCGACGCTGCCGCGGACCGGCTCGCCCGGTCGCTGTCCCGTCCGGTCAGCCGCGGGTGGCTGGGCCGGCGCAGGCAGGCCGGTCGCACCGGCGACGCCCGCCGGTGACCGCGCTCAGCGTGGCCGCCACGTCCACCGCGCCTGTAGTGGCCGCTGCCACGGCTACCGCGCCCGGCGGGCTGGCCACTCGACCCGATCCGACCCCGCCGCCCGGCCTCCGGCCGATCGGCGGGGCCGGCGGGGTGGGCCGCCATGGCATGCTCGAACACGTGACCGTACGCGCCGCCAGCTCCGTCCTCGTCGGGCGCCACCGCGAGACCGTGGCACTACGGGACGCGCTGGGTCGGGCGCGGGCCGGGGAGCCGACCGCTGTGCTGGTCGGCGGCGAGGCGGGGGTGGGTAAGACCCGGCTGCTGGAGGAGTTCGCGGGCTGGGCCACCGAGGGGGCGGCGCGGGTGCTCGTCGGCCAGTGCCTGGAGCTGGGCGAGGCGGGTCTGCCGTTCGCGCCGTTCGCCGCCGCGTTGCGGTCGGTGCTCCGCGCCGACGGCCCCGAGGTCTTCGCCGGTTACGAAGCGGAGTTCGCTCCGCTCCTGCCGGAGCTGGGCCGCGCCTCTGCGGCGCTGACCACCCCCCGCGCGGTCCTGCTCAGCGACGCCCCGCGCGGCTACCTGTTCGACCTGGTCGCCGAGCTGTTCCAGCGGCTGGCCGATGCTCGCCCGCTGGTCCTGATCATCGAGGACCTGCACTGGGCCGACCGTTCCACTCGCGACCTCATCGGTTTCCTCGTCCGGGCGGCGAGGCCGGGCCGGCTGCTGCTGGTCTGCACCTACCGCACCGACGAGTTGCAGCGCGGGCACCCGCTGCGCCCGTTCCTCGCCGAGCTGGATCGGGCCCGGGGTGTGGAGCGGGTCGAGCTGGCTCGCCTGGACCGCGACGGCACCGCCGCGATCCTCGCCGACCTGCTCGGTGCCGAGCCGCCCGCCCGCGCCGTCGACGATGTCCATGGCCGCACCCAGGGCAACCCATTCTTCATCGAGGAGTTGGCCGTCGCCGGTGACCCGATCGGCTGCGCGGCGCTGCCCGAGACGCTGCGTGACCTGCTGCTGGCCCGGGTGGACCGGCTTCCGGAGCCGGCGCAGCGGGTGTTGCGGATCGCCGCCGCCGGCGGCACCCGGTTCGCCCACGACCTGCTCGCCGAGGTCGCCGGGCTGCCCGAAACCGAGCTGGAGGACGCGTTACGCGCCGCCGTCGCCGCCCAGTTGGTGGTGGCCGACCGGGACGGTGACTACGAGTTCCGACACGCGCTGGTCCGCGAGGCCGTCCACGACGAGTTGTTGCCCGGTGAGCACGCCCGGCTGCACGCCCGCTTCGCCGCCGCCATCGAGGCCCAGCCGCATCTGGTCGCCGCCGGCCGGGCCCCGGCCGAGATCGCCCACCACTGGTACGCCGCGCACGACCATCCGCGCGCCCTCGTCGCCGCACGAGCCGCCGCGTGCGCCGCCGCCGACCGGTACGCGTACGCCGAGCAGCGCCGACTGCTGGAGCGGGCGCTGGAGCTGTGGGAACTGGTGCCCGACGCCGCCGACCTGCTCGGCATGGACCATCTGGCGTTGCTGGAGCAGACCCTGGCCGCGGCGGTCACGGCCGGCGACTTCAGCCGGGCCATCACGCTGACCCGGGCCGGCCTGGCCGAGGTGGACACCGACGCCGCACCGCTGCGTGCCGCCCGCCTGCTCAACCAGCGGGGTCGGCTGATGGCCCTGCTCGGCAAGAGTGACGGCCGCCGGGAGCTGGATGAGGCGTACCGGCTGGCCGCCGGCGGCCCCCGTGACGTGGCACGGGTTCGGCTGCTCGCCGACATCGCCGCGCACATGGTCAAGATCGACCCCGGACAGGCGGCCCGGGTGGCTGCCGAGGCCGCCGTGGACGGCAAGGCACTCGGCGAGGACCTGGCGCTGCTGCACACGCGGATCGCCCTGCTCTGCCACGGCGAGCGGGACCTGGAGCGGGGGTTGGCCGAGCTGAGCCAGGCTGAGGCCGTCGTCCGCGAGTCCGGGGACTCCACGGCCCTGGTGCTCGCCCGGGTGTACCAGTCGGACGTGCTCTGCGAGTTGGGCCGCTACGCCGAGTCCGCGGAGGCCGCCGAGGCCGGCGTGGCCGAGGCGCGACGGGTGGGGATCAGCCGCTCCACCGGGGCGTACCTGCTCTCCAACCGGGCCGAGGCGCTCATCGCGTTGGGTCGGTGGGATGAGGCCGAGGCGGTCTGCGGGGAGGCCGCCCGGATCGACCTGTCCGGTGTCACCAGTCTGCACTGGATCCAGTTGGGCGCCGGGCTGCGGCTGGCCCGCGCCCACCCGGGCGCCGACGAGCTGGTCGACAAGGCGCTCACCTTCCTCAACCGACCGTACCTGTGGCCGAACCACCGCCTGCCCCTGCACGAGCTGGCGATCGAGGCGGCGCTGGCCGCGGACGACAAGGTCGAGGCGGTACGCGCGGCCCGCGTCGCGGTGGCCGACGAGAGCCTGCCGCGCCTGCCCCGGGAGGGTTGGCCGGTGCTCAGCGCCGCCGCGCGTACCGCGGCGCGGGTGGGTGACCGGGAGTTGGCCACAGCGGTGGCGGCGCTCGCCACCGACCTGCCGGCGCGGCACCCGGCGGCCCGCGCGCACGCCGCCCAGGTCACCGCGCTGCTCGCGGTCGGCGACCAGGCGCTGCCGGCGTGGCGTGCGGCGGTCGACGCGTGGCGGGCCGACGGGCAGCCCTACCCGTTGGGCAGGGCGCTGCTGGCGTTGGGCGAGGCGACGGCCGCAGCCGGGGAACGCGACGAGGCGGCGACGGCGGTCACCGAGGCCACCGAGATCGGCCGGCGGCTGGGCGCGACCCCGCTGGTCGAGGCGGCCGCCACCCTGGCGCGGCGGGTCGGCCTGCGCGCCGGGGGCGGGGCCGGAGCGGACCTGTTGACCGTTCGGGAGAGGGAGGTGCTGCGCCTGGTCGCTGAGGGGCACAGCAACAGCCGGATCGCCGAGCGGCTGTTCATCTCGCCGAAGACGGCGAGCGTCCATGTCTCCCGGATCATCGCGAAGCTGGGTGTGACCAACCGGGTGGAGGCCGCCGCCCTGGCCCACCGCCTCGGCCTGCTCACCGAGGCCGCCGGGCCGCGCTGACGCGCACCGAGGCCGCCGGGCTGACGTGGGCCGCTGGGGTCAGCGCGGCAGGTAGATGCGCCAGCCCTCGATGGTGACCAGGTCGAGGCTGCCCGGCGTGACTCGCTGCCGTTCGTCGAGCACCTCCGCCAGGGGTGAGCCGGCCGGCGCGACCCAGGCCGGTGCCGCCGCGCTGTCCACCTCCCGCCGGTACGCGGGGTAGCGGTCGAAACCGGGGCGCAGGGTGTCGTCGACGACCGCGCAGACCACCTGCTCCGCGCTGGCGAAGGTGAGCCGGTTGCAGGTCCAGTAGCCGGCGCGCACGTGCCGTACGCCCAGTTGTCGCAGGGTGCTCACCAGTTCGGTGTGCCGGGCCTCGGCGTCCCGGGTCGCCGGGACGGTCTCCGCTGCCCGCCAGGTGGCGTGGGCCGCGGTGCCCAGCGTGGCGGCGAGCATCACCACAGCGACCGACCGGGCCAGCGTCGACCCGACGCCGTGTCGGCCGGTCGCCGCCCGACGCAGCCCGTGCCGGGCCACCGTCCACACCGGCCAGAGCAGCGCCGGCAGGGAGATGAGCAGGCAGGACAGGTAGCGGGAACTCTCCACGGGGGTGAGCCCGGCGGAACTGCTCACCGTGTACGCGCCGAGGGTGGCCACCGCGGCCAGCACGAGCGCCAGCCGTGCCGCCGCGGCCACCCGAGGCGACACCGCGTCGTTGCCCACAGCGGCAGAGCCAGCAGGATCGGGTTCGCAGGCGCGCAGGGCCCGCCAGGCGGTCGCGGCGGCGATGGCCAGCAGCAGCGGCAGGGCGAGCGCCCACCACAGTTGCCAGGTGGCGCACTGCCCGGGAGCGCAGAAGCCCATGCCCAGCCCGGGGCCGAGAACCAGGCCACCGTGCAGCCGGTCCGGCCAGCCCGCGCTGGCGTTCGTACCGCTGGCCGCGAGCACAGCGTGCAGCGGGTTGCGCCCGGTCAGCAGGCTGTGCAGCAGCAGTGGGGCCGCTCCCAGCACGGCCGCCGCCCCGAGCAGCGCCCCGGCGGCACCCCACAGCTCCCGGCGGCAGAACCCGACGAGGACCGCGCCGGTCGCCGCGACGTACGGCAGCACGAGCGGGTCGACCCAGAGCATCAGCCCGGCCAGGAACCCCCACGCGGCCCAGCGCGCCAACCGCCAACCGGGTCGCCCGGCCTCGGCCGTCCGCCGCCCCGGTCGACCGGTGGCGAGATCCACTGCGAGCACTGCCAGCGCCGCCCCGGCCGTGTTCATCTCGGGGTAACCGCCGCCGGCGATCAGCTGGTTCTTGACGATCCGGTCGGAACCGAGGGCCAGCAGCGCCACCATCAGCAACCCGAACCACCGGTCCCCGGTCAGCCGCAGCGCCAACCGCCAGGCCAGCAGCAGGAACAGCGCGTACAGGGCCAGCGTGGGCAACCGCAGCCCGAGCAGCGACGGCCCACCGGCGAGGGCGAACACCGGCGCGGCCAGGTACGCCTCCAGCGTGCCCATGTACTGCTGGCCGTAGAACCAGACCGGGAAGTCCTCGCCCCGGGCGATGTGCAGCGCGGCCAGCCCCATGGTGGCCTCGTCGCTGTTCGTCGGCGGGGCGGCGTGCAGCAGAAGCCAGAGCCGGTAACCCACCCCTGCGAGCACCACCAACCCGGTGAGCCAACCGACCAGGCCGGAACGCGCGCCGGGTCGCGGGCGCGGCGAGTCCGCGCCGCGCGGCTGCTCGCGTACGCCGACGGTCATCACAGGATCATGACACCCGGACGCCGAACGGCCGTGCGGCGCTGCCGGCGGAGTCAGCTGGCGGTGGCGACCGAGGCGGCGGCGCGGGCGTCGATGGCCTGCTTGTAGAGCCGGCCGGCCCGGTACGACGAACGCACCAGCGGCCCGCTCATCACCCCGGCGAAGCCGATCTCCTCGGCCTCCTCGCGCAGCTCCACGAACTCCTCCGGCTTGACCCAGCGGGTCACCGGGTGGTGCCGGGGCGAGGGGCGCAGGTACTGGGTGATGGTGATCAGCTCGCAGCCGGACTCGTGCAGGTCACGCAGCGCCTGCGAAACCTCGGCCCGCTCCTCGCCCATGCCCAGGATCAGGTTGCTCTTGGTGACCAGGCCGTCGGCGCGGGCCTGCCGGATCACGTCCAGCGAGCGGTCGTAGCGGAACGCCGGCCGGATGCGCTTGAAGATGCGCGGCACCGTCTCCACGTTGTGGGCCAGCACCTCGGGACGGGAGCTGAAGACCTCGGCCAACTGCTCGGGGACGGCGTTGAAGTCCGGGATCAGCAGCTCGACGCCGCAGCCGGGCTGAAGGGCGTGGATCTGTCGGACGGTCTCGGCGTACAGCCAGGCACCGCCGTCGGGCAGGTCGTCACGGGCGACACCGGTGATGGTGGCGTAACGCAGCCCCATCGAGACCACCGACTCGGCGACGCGACGCGGCTCGTCGGCGTCGAACTCGGCCGGCTTGCCGGTGTCGATCTGGCAGAAGTCGCAGCGCCGGGTGCACTGGTCACCACCGATGAGGAAGGTGGCCTCCCGGTCTTCCCAACATTCGTAGATGTTGGGGCAGCCGGCCTCCTGGCAGACGGTGTGCAGCCCTTCGCGCGAGACGAGCCCGCGCAACTGGGTGTACTCCGGGCCCATCTTTGCCTTGACCTTGATCCATGGCGGTTTGCGCTCGATCGGCGTCTCGGCATTACGCGCCTCGATCCGCAGCAGACGCCGCCCCTCGGGGGCCGCCGTTGCGGTGCGCGCTGCCTGGCCGGTCGTCGGCGCGGAGTGCTCGATCGTCACGAAAATGAGCCTACGCCGGACGGCGGGTGTCTATGTGCGTCAGGCGACCGGCGTCACGCCCCGAACGTTGTGACGCCGGACACCGGGGTGTCGAAAATGTGCGTCACACGAGCGGGATTCGGGTGCTACGGTCACCGCCAACAGCGACGACGGAGCCGAGTAGCCCCCGACCCGCCAGTGCAGAGAGCCGCCGGTGCTGAGAGGCGGTCTGGCACCGGGGCGCGAAGACCCTCCCGAGCTGCGGGAAGAACGGCCGCGGGTCCCCCGCGCCCAGTAGAGCCCGCCCGGCTGGCCCCGGTCATCAGGCGACGAACGAGGCCCCCGCTCCGGCGGGGGTGAAGGTGTGGTGGCACCGCGAGGTTCCCGCTCGCCCACACCTCCCTGGGGCTGATGCGACGCTTTCGCCACCCCGGGGCGGCGACGGCGTGGCGATCGACCGAGGAGCAGCCCGCCATGCAACGAACCCTGTCCCAGCAACTGCCCGCCAGGATCGGCACGACAGTGCGGATCGCCGGCTGGGTGCACCGCCGCCGACTGCTCAAGTCGGTGGCCTTCCTGATCGTTCGGGACGCCACCGGCCTGGCCCAGGTGGTCGTCACCGACCCGGCCGTCCGCGCCGAGCTGGAGAAACTCACCGAGGAGACGGTCGTCGAGGTCACCGCGACGGCCACCGCGAACGGCACGGCGCCCGCCGGGGTGGAGCTGACCGACCCGACGGTACGTCTCCTCGGGTCGCCCGCCGAGCCGCCGCCGTTCGACCTGTACCGGCCGGCACTCACCGCGAGCCTGCCCACCCAGCTCGACAACGCGCCCACCGCGCTGCGGCACCCCACCCGCTCGGCCGCTCTGCGGATCTCGGCGGCCGCGGTGGCCGGGTTCCGGGCCGCACTCGACGCCCAGGACTTCGTGGAGGTCCACACGCCGAAGGTGGTCAGTTCCAGCACCGAGAGCGGTGCGAACGTGTTCGCGCTGGACTGGTTCGGTCGACCCGCCTACCTGGCCCAGTCACCGCAGTTCTACAAGCAGTTGATGGTCGGCGTCTTCGAACGTGTCTACGAGGTGGGGCCGGTCTTCCGGGCCGAACCGCACGACACGGTCCGGCACCTCGCGCAGTACACGTCGCTCGACGCGGAGCTGGGCTTCGTCGCCGACCACCGGGACGTGATGCGCGTGCTGCGCGACACGGTGGCCGGGATGCTCGGGACCGTGGACGAGCGGGCCGCCGGCGCGCTGGCGACGCTCGGCGTCACGCCGCCGCAGGTGCCGGCGGAGATCCCGGCGGTGCACTTCACCGAGGCGCTGACGATCGCCGGGGCGCCCGCCGACGAGCCGGACCTCGCGCCCGCCCACGAACGGGCGCTGGGGGAGTGGGCCCGGCGCGAACACGGGTCGGACTTCCTCTTCGTCACCGGCTACCCGATGGCGAAGCGACCCTTCTACACCCACCCGGACCCGGCGCGGCCCGCGTACTCGAACGGTTTTGACCTGCTGTTTCGGGGTCTGGAGCTGGTCACCGGCGGGCAGCGGTTGCACCGGCACGCCGACTACCTGGCGGCGTTGGCGGCCCGGGGTGAGCCGGTCGAGCCGTACGTCGGCTACCTGGACGCGTTCCGGCACGGCATGCCGCCGCACGGTGGCTTCGCCATCGGCCTGGAACGGTTCGTGGCCCGGCTGGTCGGCGCGGCGAACGTCCGCGAGGTCACCGCGTTCCCCCGTGACCTGCATCGCCTGACCCCGTAGGTGGGAGCCCTGCCGGCCCACTCGATCCGTGGAGCGGGCCGGCAGCGGCTCAGGCGGGGCCGAGGAGGTCCCAGAGGTTGCCGGCGACGTCGCGGAAGACGGCGACCCGGCCGTACGGTTCGGTGCGCGGCGGTTTGACGAACTCGACGCGCTCCTCGACCATCCGGCGGTAGGTGGCGTCGAAGTCGTCGACCTGAAGGAAGAAACCCACCCGGCCGTGGGTCTGGTCGCCCACCGCGGCCTCCTGCCGCTCGCCGTCGGCACGGGCCAGCAGCAAGCCGGTTCCGCCTCCCGGCGGACGGACCACCACCCAACGCTTCGGCCGCCCGTCGTTGGTCAGCGACGGGGCGTCCTCGGCCAGCTCGAAGCCGAGCACCCCGGTGAAGAAGGCGATGGCCGGGTCGTACTCGGTAACGACGACGGTGACGAGATCAATCTGCACCAACCGAGGGTAAGCCGCCCGTCGGTCACCCGACGCGCGGCCGAGTCTCAGATCGTGACAAGGGTGGAGAGCCGGCGCTCGACCACCGGCAGCACGTCCGCGACGCTGATCGGCCGACCAAGCTCGGCGGTGAGCGAGGTGACGCCCGCGTCCCGGATGCCACACGGCACGATCCGGTCGAAGTACGTCAGGTCGCAGTCGCAGTTGATCGAGAAGCCGTGCAGGGTGACGCCCCGCGCCACCCGGATGCCGATGGCCGCCACCTTGCGGGCCGGCCCCCTGTCGTCCTCGGGCACCCAGACCCCGCTGCGCCCCTCGACCCGGCCGGCGGTCAACCCGAACTCCGCGCACACGTCGATGAGCAGCTCTTCGGTCCGGCGCACGTAGGCGACCACGTCCACCGGGTCGGGCAGGCGCAGGATCGGGTAACCGACGAGCTGCCCCGGCCCATGCCAGGTGATCTTGCCGCCACGGTCCACGTCGACGACCGGGGTGCCGTCCATGGGCCGGTCCCACGGTTCGGTGCGCTTGCCCGCTGTGTAGACGCTCGGGTGCTCCAGCAGCAGCACTGTGTCGCCGCGCTCGCCAGCCACCACCGACTCGTGCAGGCTCCGCTGCTCGTCCCAGGCGGCCTGGTAATCGAGCAGACCGGCACGGACGGCCGTCAGGCCGGGGGTCGTCGTTGTCACGGCAACCAGCCTAGTCCCGTCCGGGGCGATCATCCCTGGTGAGCCCCCTCACGAGGACCACGTCGGTGCCGCTCGGCGGCTCGTTGTCACGCCGGAGCAGGGCCCGTCGCAGCGCGGTGGCGGCGGATCCGGCGGACGATGAGAGCGATCACGAGCAGCGTCGGCACGGCCAGCGTCAGGTAGACCCAGAGCGGGGCGGCGAACGGTGACGGCCGGGGCTCTGACCCACCGAACGCGGCCCGGGTCAGCAGGTCGCCCGGCACCATCAGGTCGGTCGACCCGACCGGCGTGGTCACCAGCACCTCGCGACCGCCGTCGGGCGACAGCGCGGCGAGAGTGGCCTGCCGGTCCGTGTCCGCCTCCGTTCTGTTGACATACCGCAGGAGCGGGTCGTCGCCGCGCCAGCCGACGATCCCGCTGACCGAGGTGCCGGCCGGCAGGGCCTTGCCGACGGCTTGGCCGGTGGCCGTGTCCAGGAACTCGATTCGCCAGCTTCGCGCCGCCAGCTGCTCGGACGTGCACCTGGGCCCGGCGCAGCCGTCGAAGGCGAGCAGCGCGAGCCGCCGGCCGTCGGGATGCCAGGCGGCGGGGCCGGCCAGCATCCGCCGGTCGCCCAGGTCGACCTGCCAGCGAGGACCCCCGCCGGTCGGGTCCAGGACCACAAGTCGCTGGCGCTCGGCGAGCCGGGCAGGCACGTCCGGCGAGCCGGTGACCGCCAGCAGGTCGCCACGGGGTGACCAGGCCGCCTCGTTGTGGGCGGCGAAGGTGCCGGCCGCGACCACCTGCTCGGTGCCCTGGTACGGGTCGACGACGAGCAGGTCGTCGGGCTTCTCCGGATCGTTGAGCTGCTGGTTGTCCGGCCCGTAGCTGATGACGTGATCGTCGTTGTTTCGGGTGCCGAGCACGCGTCGCCCATCCGGTGACCAGGCGAACGGGTGCAGCCCGGGTTTCACTGTGCGGCGCTGCCGGCCGGTGGTGAGGTCCAGCAGCTCGCCGGTCTGCGGCCGCAGGTAGTGGCGCCCGTCGGGGGAGAGCAGCCCGTGCCCCTCCGCCATGCCGATCGGGATGAGCCGGTAGGCGCCGTCCCGGGCGACGAGCACGCCTGTCGACTCGAAATAGCGGGTGCGGTCGGTGAAGAACACCAACGCGGCCGGACCCGCCGGTCGTTGCCCCACTGTGGCTTGCCACAGCCACGGATCGCGCACCCGGCTCGGCACCACCCCGGCCGTGCTGTCGGTGACAGCGCCTCCGCCGGCTGTGCTGTCGGTGAGAGCGCTGCTCGCGGCCGTGGCGGGGCTGTCAGCGGCCGTGGCCGCTGGCGCGCTGAGCGCGACGAGCCCCAGCGCGAGCCCGACAACGGTGGCACGCCGCAGTCGCCCGCCGGTCGATTCCATCGGCCCATTAGACGCGATGACGGCCGGTCGCGATGCCCCGACCGGCCGCGTCGCGGACTACCGATCGGTGGGCGGGATGCGCCAGAGCCAGACGTCGTCGACCCGTTGCGGCTCGCCGAACAGGGCGGTGGCGGTACGCAGCAGCGCCTCCTCGTCGACCTCGAACTTCGCGCCGTGCACCTGGTCGGCGAGCACCACCGTCTCGATCCGCCAGTGCCGCAGGTCCGCTTGGACCTCCCGGATGGTCCCGTCGGTGACGATCGGCACCAGCCCGGTGCGGCCGGCCTGGTCCATCAACGCGCTGAGCGTGCGCGGCACCGGACCGATCCGGCCCCGCCCGTCCGGCCCACCGGGCCCGAGGAAGAAGCCGCCGGGGATCTCGAACTCGCCCTGCCGGTGCGACAGCGCGTACGCCTGCCACCGCTGACCGTCCGGGTAGATGTCCACGGTCAGCGGCACCGGGGTCAGCACCCCGTCCGGCGAGACATAGTCCTTCCAGGTGCCGGAGGTGATGAACCGCGGGATCGGCTCCCGCTCGTCGGTCAGCAGCGGGGTGGGCAGCAGCGGCACCAGGGCCGCCGCGAAGCCGAGCACCCAGGCCAGCTCCGTGGGGCGGTACCGGGGTGGCGCGGCGCGCAACTGGTCGACGGTGTACGCCAGCACCAGCCCGATCACCGGCGCGACCACCAGCGCCAGACGGGCGGGCAGCGCGGCGTTCACCACCGGCAGTTGTCCGAGCAGGTCGAACGGCATGGGGAGGTCGGTGCGTCGCCCGTCGACCTTGGCGATCGGGCCGAAGGAGAGCACCGAGAAGATCAGCGCCAGAACGCCCAGCGCCCAGAGGGTGGCCCGGCGGCTCGGGTCGGCCCGCCGCCAGAGCACGACGAAACAGACCACGGTGAGCACCAGCAGCGGAATGCCGAAGAAGGAGTTCTCCTCGGTCGGGTTCGGCGCCAACGAGGTGCCCAACCCGGCCTCGCCGGCCAGTGAGCGGCGTGGGAAGGCGGCGAACGCCGCGATGTCCTCGGAGTGGATCGCCGGGTCGAAGCCGGTGCCGTGGAACCGCTGCGGCCCGGCGAAGTGCAACCACAGGGGGTACGACAGCAGCACGCCGGCGACCACGGCGGTCACCCCGAGCCCGCGTACGAAATTGGGCAGCACGGCACGGGCCTCCGCCCGGTTGGCCGGGTGCAGCGCCCAGATGGCGACGAACACCCCCAGCGCCAGCGCGGTGAAGAAGAGCCCTTCGGCGGCGATCGAGAAGGCCACCGCCACCAGCACGCCGAGGATCACCCCGTCGCGGAGCCAGTGCCCGGCTCGGCGCAGCGCGAACAGCCGCCAGATCAGCAACGGCACCAGCCAGCCGGCGGTCCAGTTCAGGTGCGCGTTGGCGTGCGACACCATGCCGGGGGAGTAGGCGATGAACAGGGCGCCGACCCCGGCGGCCAGCCGGCTGCGGACCAGGTGCCGGGAGAGCAGCCAGTACCAGACCAGCGCGGTGGCGAGCAGGTTCAGGGTGAGGATCACCAGGAACGTCGCCGGTGGCCCGATCAGGTACGTGAGGGGGGCGAAGACCACCGCGTACACAGTGATCGAGGTGTTGACCGCGAGGTTCACGCCGTCCGGGACGTTGATCAGGTACGTGAAGAGCGGGTTGTCCCAGTGGGTGACCGCGTGCCCGCCGAAGGCCAGCAGCCATTCGAACAGCGCCTGGTCACTGGAGTTGACGGTGATGGTGCGGGTGTTCGGGTCCCGCCACAGCCCGCTTGTCACCCAGACGGCGAGCGCGAGCGCCACCAGCACGACGATCAGGTCGGCCCGGCGGTCCCGGACGGTGCGCTGCGGTGACGCGGGGGCGGGCCCGGTGGCCAGCGACGGGGAGGACGGCACGCAGCGGACGTTACCAACCGGACCTGGACGGTCCGGTCAGACCGGCGGTTGTCGTCGGTTCCGGTACGGCGTCGGCGGGCGGGGTTCGGCGTACACAGCGTCCGTCGTGAATGTGTGAGTCGGCCCCATGTCATAGCGGCGACACATCGTCGTAACGTCTCGGCAACTCGACAGTGACCCAGTTCACAGTCCGCCCCTTCCAGGAGGCCGCCGTGCGCCGCTCCTCGTCCACCCTCACCAGGCTGCTCGGTGCGGTCGCCGGGCTCGCCCTCGCCGTCACGGGCGCGGTCGCCGTCGCCGCGCCCGCTCAGGCCGCCACCCTCACCCAGGTCACCGGGTTCGGCTCCAACCCCGGCAACCTCGCCATGTACGCCTACCGGCCGGACAACCTGCCGGCCAACTCCCCGGCGGTCGTCCTCCTGCACGGGTGCACCCAGAACGCCTCCGGCTACTTCGCCAACTCCGGCTGGCAGAAGTACGCCGACCAGTGGAAGTTCGCCCTGATCGTCGCCCAGCAGCCGTCCGGCAACAACGCCAACTCCTGCTTCAACTTCTTCGAGGCCGGAGACACCACCCGAGGCCAGGGTGAGGCGCTGTCGATCAAGCAGATGGTCGACCACGCCAAGACGAACTACGGGGTGAACGGCTCCCGGGTCTACGTCAGCGGGCTCTCCGCGGGCGGGGCGATGAGCGCGGTCATGCTGGCCACCTACCCGGACGTCTTCGCCGCCGGATCGATCATCGCGGGCATCCCGTACCGCTGCGCCACCAGCATGGTCAACGCGTTCAGCTGCATGAACCCGGGCGCGGACAAGACCCCGGCCGCGTGGGGCGACCTGGTGCGGGGCGCGTACTCCGGTTACACCGGCCCGCGGCCCCGGGTGGCGATCTGGCACGGCACCTCGGACACCACAGTCACCCCGCTCAACGGCACCGAGTCCCGCGACCAGTGGACCAACGTGCGAGGCGTGTCGCAGACCCCGACCAGCACCTCGTCGCTGCCCGGCAACACCAGCCTGGAGGTGTACGGCAACGACGACGTGCGCCTCTACCGGATCTCCGGAATGGGCCACGGCACCCCGGTCGACCCGGGCTCGGCGGCCGAGCAGTGCGGGACCGCGGGCGCGTACTTCCTGGACACCATCTGCTCGACGTACCGTGACGCGCTCTTCTTCGGTCTGAACGGCGGCGGGACCAACCCGACCCCGACCCCGACGGCCACCCCCACGCCGACGCCGACCGCCACGCCCACGCCGACCCCGACGGCCACCCCGACCACGCCGCCGACCTGCGTGACGGCCAGCAACTACGCGCACGTGGCGGCCGGTCGGGCGTACCAGTCCGGCGGCTACGCCTACGCCAACGGCTCCAACCAGCGGATGGGCCTCTACAACACGTTCTACACCAGCACCCTCAAGCAGACCGCCCCCAACTACTGGGTGATCGGCTGCTGACCCCACCCGCCCGCCTTCGTTGATCAAGAGGTTTGCGTCATCCGGAAGCCGGATCCTGACGCAAACCTCTTGATCAACATTGCGGTCGGGTTAGGGGGTCAGGGCTGCTTTCAGGGCAGTGTCGAGAGTGGGGTGCTGGTAGGGGTAGGCGGCTCTGGTCAGGACTCCGGGGAGGACCCGGGTGCTGGTGAGGGCCTCGTGGGAGAAGCCGCCGAGGGCCACCTTGAGCGCCAGCGCGGGAATCGGGATCACCGCCGGCCGGTGCAGTTGCCGGGCCAGCTCGCGGGTGAACTCGGCGTTGGTGACCGGGTTCGGCCCCACCACGTTGACCGGGCCGGCGATGTCGTCGCTGTCGAGCAGGAAGCGGACAGCGTCCAGCCAGTCGCTCATCGAGATCCACGGCAGCCACTGCCGGCCACTGCCCAACCGGCCGGCGATGCCGAGCTTGAACGGCAGCAACTGCGGCTTGAGCAGGCCGCCATCGCGGTGCAGCGGCAGGCCGGTACGCAGCCGGACCACGCGTACGCCGGCGTCCTCGGCCGGACGGGTCGCGGCCTCCCACACCCGGCAGACGTCGGCCAGGAAACCTTCGCCGGCCGGGGCGTCCTCCTCGACCGCCCGGTCGCCCGTGTTGCCGTACCAGCCGACGGCGGACGAGTTGAGCAGCACCCGGGGTCGGCCCGTGGCGGGGAGCCCGGCGATTGTGGTCGCCAGCGTGGTGGTGGTGTCCACCCGGCTGGTGCGGATCAACCGCCGGTAGTCGTCGTTCCAGCGTTTGTCGCCGACGCCCGCGCCGGCCAGGTTGACCACGGCGTCGGCCTCGGCGACCACGGCCGGGTCGAGTTGCCCGGCGGCCGGGTCCCAGCGCCGATCCTGCGGCCCGCCCGGCGCTCGACGGACCAGCCGGGTGACCTCGTGTCCGTCGCGGACGAGCAGGTCGGCCAGCCGGGTGCCAAGGAAGCCGGACGCGCCGGCCAGGAGGATCCGCATACCCCCATCTTCGTCCAAACCCCCGCCCCCGGACGCATCTGCAGCCCCCACCCCTCGCCGATCTTGCACTTACGGTCCCCGTTCTGTCCTGCTACGCACTTTTTATCGGCACAGAAAGTGCAAGATCGACGGGGCGAGGGTGAGGGTGAGGGCGGGAGCGAGGCCGGGGCGGGGGCGGGGGGCGGGTTAGGGGGTGCGGAGGTCGGTTAGGAGGCGCTCCACCTCGGCGTAGGACTCGGGGCTCAGGGGGCCCAGCTCCAGGGTGGAGAGGTTCTCGTCGGCCTGGGCGACCGTGCGCAGGCCGGGGATCGGCACGGTACGGGGGCTGCGCGCCAGCAGCCAGCCCAGCGCGCCCTGGGCCAGGGTGCGACCGTCGGCGGTGAGCGCCGCGCGGACCTGGTCGACCCGGGCCGCCCAGCGTGGCGTCGGCCGGCCGTCGGTGAACCATTCCAGCCACTCCGGTGCCCGCCCGCGCACATCGTCCGCCCCGACCGCCCGGGTCGACCCGGTGAGCAGCCCCATCGCGAGCGGGCCGCGGTTGAGGCTGGCCAGGTCGTGCTTGTCGCAGACCGCCAGCACCGCCGCGTTGTCGCGCAGCACCGACTCGTCGTGCTGGATCGCGGCGCAGTGCGGGCCGGCGGCCGCGAACGCCTCCGCCGAGGCGGCATCGTCGGTGCTCCAGCCGTACGCCCGGATCTTGCCCTGGTCGACCAGGGCCTCCAGGGTGTCGACCAGATCGAGCGCGGCGGGCACCGGCAGATCGTTGAGGTGCAGTTGGTAGAGGTCGACGTGGTCGGTGCCGAGCCGGCGCAGCGAGTCTTCCAGGCTGCGCACCGCGAAGGCCGGGCTGGCGTCGGTGCCGAGCGCCCGCCGGGTCCTCTCCTCGCTGACGTTGCCGAACTTCGTGGCGATCACCACGTCGTCCCGGCGGCCGGAAAGGGCCCGGCCGAGGACCCGTTCGCTGTGGCCGGCGCCGTAGTTGCTGGCCGTGTCGAACAGGGTCACCCCCAGGTCGAGTGCGCGGTGGATGGTGCGGATGGACTCGTCGTCGTCGACCTCTCCCCAGCCGAACGGCTGCCCACCGTCACCCCAGAGCGGGCCACCGATGGCCCAGCACCCCATCCCGATCGCGCTCACCTCGATGCCGCTGCGTCCCAGCGTTCGTGTCATCGTCATGCGCTCCACCCTCCAACCTGGAGCGCGCTCCAGGTCAAGCATTAAAATCTCGCGACATGAGCGGTTACGCCCCATCGGAGGCCGCCCGCCGCAGCGGCTTCAGCCTGGACACCCTGCGGTACTACGAGAAGATCGGCCTGCTCGCCGACGTGGAGCGGACGGCCGGTGGTCAGCGGGTCTTCACCGACGACGACCTCGGCTGGTTGGAACTGTTCCGGTGCCTGCGCGACACCGGGATGCCGATCGCGCAGATGCGCCGCTACGCGCACCTGGCCCGCGAGGGTGACCACACCGTCGACGAGCGCTGTGAGCTGCTGCGACACCACGCGGTGCGGGTCGAGGAGCAGATGGGCCTGCTCCAGCGCCAGTACGAGCACCTCCGGGAGAAGATCCGCTTCTACGAGCGGCTATCCCCTGTCGCCCCGGGCTCGGAGGCCGAGCGGGCCGGCTAGGGGGAACCGGGCGCGGACAGGCCGAGCAGATCCTCTGTCGTTCCGGGTCGACCGGTGAGCGCGTTCAGGGCGGTGACCAGCCGCTTCTCCTCGTAGCGGAAGTGCGACTCCAGCAGGGCGGCGAGCCCGGCCAGCTCGGCGCGTACCTGGGCGACCGGCACCGTCGCGTCGCCGCCCAGCAGTGCCTCGACCCGTTCCAGGATCCCCGCCACCACCTCGTGATCGGTGATCAGGTTGTCGATGACCGGGCGCAGCTCGGGGGCCTCCTCGGCCAGCAGCCGGAACGCGCCAGCGTCCTCACCGGTGTGGTGTCGGCCGAGCGCGGCGCAGAAGGTGAGGCAGTGCGCGCGCAGGTCCCGCGACGGGGTGTCGAGGCTTGACTGCAGTCGGGCCAGCTCCGCGCTGAGCCAGAGGTGGATCTCGATCATCTGATTGCCGACGGCGGCGAGCCGGCCGGCCGGTGAACCGGTTGGGTGCACGTGTCGTCCCATGCTGTCCCCGCGCCTCCATGCCCACGGCGGCCTTCGGGCCGGGTGCACTGCGACGCTGCGCCGAAGTCTAGGGCCGGCCGGTCGCGCCCGTGACCCCGGGCAGGCCGCTGTCACGGAGTGGTCGGTTCGTCGGTCTCCTCGACGTCGTGCCAGCGCGCCCGCCAGGCGGCCTCATGGGCCTCGTGGCTGGTCCGCTCCTGGAAGACGGCGGCCCGCAGGGCGTGCCGGGATTGCGCCATCACCACCACCTCCACGGCCACCAGCGCCACGCAGATCACTGTCGCGAGGATGAGCGCGCCCAGCGCCGGCAGGTGCTGGCCGACCGGAAGGGCAGCCGTGAGAACCACTATGACGCCGAGACGGGTCCAGCTCACGGTGTGCAGGGTGCGCAACTGGAAGAGCAGGTTGACGGCGAAGTAGCAGATCAGACCGCCGAAGAACATCGCTATCGCCGGTCCCTCGATCTTCTCGGCGATCCCGCCGGCCGGGTCAGTGATCTTGTGGAGGATCTGCTCGTTGCCGATCGAGAAGAGGATCACCCCGGCGATCATCGGCAGGTACGCGTACGCGTACGCGTCGCGGGCCATCGCCACCCGGGGGCCGCCCTCCGCCGCGTGCAGGGCGATCCGGGCGGCCGGCCCGATGAAATCGAAGTGCGCCCACCAGAGGGCTGCGGTGACCACGATGCCGAGCGCGGCGGCGGCCACCGCCGGCCAGGTGACCGGCTTGCCGAGCAGGTTGCCGCCCACCCCCGTCGAGATGATCGACTCGCCCAGCGCGATGATCAGGATGAGGTCGTAGCGCTCGGTCCAGTGCTCGGCGCTGGTCACCCCCCAGCCCCAGGTACCGACGATGAAGCCGGTGGCGTACTGCACCACCACCACGGCGATCCACAGCCCGTCGCGGACCAGGGCAGCCCGGTCGGGGTCGGTGATCTGCGGCGGGATGAGCGCGGCGGCCAGCAGCAGCACGATGCTCACCGCCAGCTCCGGAGCGAAGCGCCGCAGTTGCCGCCGCTCCTGCGGGCTGTCCCGCACCACGTGCTGATAGAGGATCCAGTGGATGCCGCGGACCACGACGTAGCTGATCGCCACCAGCATCGGGCCGGCGGCGCTCCCCTTCGGGTCGCTGAACGCCTGCGGGAGCGCCAACGCGAACGCGAACAGGGCGACCATCGCGATCACCATGAGCACCGGGACGTAGCCCTCGCCGAGCCGGACCCGGGTGGCGACCAGGCTGTGCACCACCCAGATCCACCAGAGCACGGCGAGCACCAGGCTGGCGTGCAGCAGTTGCCGACCGGAGATGTTCGCGGCGGTAGCCCGGGTGATGATGAAGAACGAGAAGACGAAGACCAGGTCGAAGAAGACCTCGAACTTGTCCACCCGGGCGCCCGGGGCGATCGGGACGGCCGGTCCCAGCTGTCCACGCCGCCGGTAGCCGCCCACGATCCCACTCTGGCAGCGTCCGGGCTGGTCGGAGGCCCGAACGGCGAGGGTGACGGGCTCGGCGTTACCTCCGGCCCGGGTCGGGGAAGCATCGGGGCCACACGGCCTCCCGCAGCGGGCCGGTCGGTCCGCCCACCCCGGACAAGGATGGACAATGACGACCAACAACCCGATCACCACTTCGTTCGCCCATCACTCCACCGCTATGGACGTGATCCGGGGCGTGGACCTCGTCGGGCGGCGGGCGATCGTCACCGGCGGGTCCTCCGGGATCGGCGTGGAGACCGCCCGCGCCCTGGCCAGCGCCGGCGCGGAGGTCACGCTGGCCGTCCGGAACCCGGACGCGGGTCAGCAGGCCGCCAACGACATCACCGGCACCACCGGCAACGACCGGGTCCTGGTCGCCCCGCTCGACCTCGCCGACCAGGGTTCGATCGCCGACTTCGTGGCCAACTGGGACGGCCCGGTGCACATCCTGGTCAACAACGCCGGGATCATGGCGGCACCGCTGTCCCGCACACCGCAGGGCTGGGAGATGCAGTTCGCCACCAACCACCTGGGGCACTTCGCGCTCGCCAACGGGCTGCGCCCGGCGCTCGCGTCCGGCGACGGGGCCAGGATCGTCTCGGTCAGCTCCGCCGCCCACCTGCGCTCACCGGTGGTCTTCGAGGACATCCAGTACGACAAGCGGGAGTACGAGCCGTGGCAGGCGTACGGGCAGTCCAAGACGGCGAACGTGCTCTTCGCCGTGGAAGCGACCCGGCGCTGGTCCGACGACGGCATCTACACCAACTCGCTGATGCCCGGCGCGATCCAGACCAACCTGCAGCGCTACGTGAGCAAGGAGGAACTGGACCGGATGCGGTCGGGCAACGCGGCGGCCTGGAAGACCGTCGAGCAGGGCGCCGCCACCTCCGTGCTGGTCGCCGCGTCACCGCTGCTCGACGAGGTGGGTGGGCGCTACTTCGAGGACTGCCAGGAGGCCGCCCCCGCCCAACCGGGCCAGCGGACCGGGGTCGCCGACTACGCGCTGGACCCGGAGGCCGCCGAGCGGCTCTGGCAGGTCTCCACCGCCCTGCTCAAGAGCTGAGCACCAGAGCGGGAAGCCGGGTCCGCCGCTGGCTGGGCAGCATCGTGCGGCAGC
>NZ_JBEZEH010000115.1:0-22697 GCF_040648775.1 Micromonospora sp. NPDC049089 | reverse complement strand
ACGGCGACCGGGTCGTCGGCCGGCCCGCCGCCGGGCACACCGGCCTCGCTGACCGTGATGTCCAGGTGGGTCCTCGCCGCGACCGCCACCGGCATCGCGTGGTACGGCCGGTGGCGGGGAAAGGTTCGACGTCAGGGCCGGGCGTGACCGTACGCAGTCGACCGCTTGCGCGCCGGACGACCGGCGGCCTTCGCGATGGCCCGCAACTGCTCCTCGGTGCGCGCCGAACCGTTGTCGGAGCCGGCCATCCGGGAGATGGTCTCCTCCATCAGCGTGCCGCCCAGGTCGTTGCAGCCGCCCTGGAGCATCGCGACGGTGCCCTCGTCGCCGAGCTTCACCCAGGAGCACTGGATGTTGTCGATCCGGCCGTGCAGCAGCAGCCGGGACATGGCGTGCACCACCCGGTTCTCCCGCCACGTCGGCCCCGGGCGGGCGATACCCGCCAGATAGATCGGAGCATTCGTGTGCACGAACGGCAGCGCCACGAACTCGGTGAACCCGCCCGTGCGGTCCTGCACCCCGGCCAGCACCCGGAAGTGCGCCAGCCACTGCCCGGGGTGGTCGACGTGGCCGTACATCATCGTGGAGCTGGACCGGATGCCCAGCTCGTGGGCGGTGCTGACCACCTCGACCCAGGCGGCGGCCGGGAGTTTGCCCTTGGTCAGCACCCAGCGCACGTCGTCGTCGAGGATCTCGGCGGCGGTGCCCGGAATGGTGTCCAGCCCGGCCTCGCGCAGCTGGAGCAACCACTCACGGACCGGCACCCCGGCCTTCGCGGCGGCGGTGACGATCTCCATGGGCGAGAATGCGTGCACATGCATCTCGGGCACCCGGGCCTTGATCGCGCGCACGATGTCGGCGTACCCGGTTACCGGCATCTTCGGGTCGATGCCGCCCTGGAGGCACACCTCGCTGGCACCGGCCGCCCACGCCTGCTCCGCCCGGTCCGCGACCTGCTCGACGGAGAGCCGGTACGCGTCGGCGTCCCGCTCACGCTGCGCGAACGCACAGAAGCGGCAGCCCACGTAGCAGACGTTGCTGAAGTTGATGTTGCGGTTGACCACGTAGGTGACGTCGTCGCCGACCGCCGCACGGCGCACGTCGTCGGCGAGGCGACACAACTCGTCGAGCGCCGGCCCGTCCGCGCCGAACAGCGCCAGCGCGGCATCGGTGTGCGCGGGGTCGAGCAGCGCCGCCGGGTAGTCGGCGGCGAGCCGCAACCCGGCCGCCAGGTCACTGTCCGCGCCACTCCCGGCCGGCGCCACGGGTACGCCCGCCCGGCGGGCGGTCGCCTCCGGGGTGACCTTGCCAGCGACCTCGGACCAGTCGCCGTAGACGCTGTCGAAGTCGCCGCGCCGGTCGTCGGTGCGACCGGTGGTGTCGATGGTGGCGTGCAGGTCGACCCGCCCACCGAACACCTCCTCCGGCTCCTGCCACGGTCGACCCTGCGGCATCGCCGACTCGACCGCCATGCCCGTCGACGGATCGGCCAGGGCACCCACGTGCGGCAGCAGCCGAGGATCGAGCCACGGGTCACCCGCGCGCACGTACTCCGGGTAGATCGTCAACCGCTCCCGCAGCGTGAACCCCGCCAGCTCGGTGTGCCGGGCCAACTCGTCGATCTGCGGCCAGGGACGCTCCGGGTTGACGTGGTCGGGGGTGAGCGGGGAGACGCCACCCCAGTCGTCGATGCCGGCGCGCAGCAGCAGGTCGTACTCGCCGGCGATGAGGTTCGGCGGGGCCTGGATCCGGGCCTTCGGGCCGAGCAGCAGCCGGGCCACCGCCACCGTGGCGGCCAGATCGTGCAACTCCGCGTCCGGCATGCCGCGCATCGCCGTGTCCGGCTTGGCCCGGAAGTTCTGCACGATCACCTCCTGGAGGTGGCCGTACTCCCGGTGGGCGCGGCGGATCGCGAAGAGCGCGTCCACCCGCTCCCCCGGGGTCTCCCCGATGCCGATCAGGATGCCCGTGGTGAACGGCACCCCGACCCGGCCCGCGTCCTCGAGCACCCGCAACCGGACCGCCGGCTCCTTGTCCGGTGAACCGAAGTGCGGGCCACCCGGCTCGGACCACAGCCGCGTCGCGGTCGTCTCCAGCATCATGCCCATGCTCGGCGCGACCGGCTTGAGCCGTTGCAGCTCCGACCAGGACAGCACCCCGGGGTTGAGGTGCGGCAGCAGACCGGTCTCCTCCAACACCGCCACCGCACAGGCCCGCAGGTAGTCCAGGGTCGAGTCGTAACCGCGTTCGTCCAACCAGGTCCGCGCCGCCGGCCACCGTTCCTCCGGCCGGTCACCCAGGGTGAACAGCGCCTCCTTGCAACCCTGCGCGGCACCGGCCCGGGCGATCGCGAGGACCTCGTCGCGGTCCAGGAACGGCGCCGGCAACCGGTGCGGCACCGTCGCGAAGGTGCAGTAGTGGCAGCGGTCCCGGCAGAGCCGGGTCAGCGGAATGAAAACCTTCTTGGAGTACGTGACCACACCCGGCCGCCCGGCGTCCCGCAGCCCGGCGTCGCGGACTCCCCCGGCGAGCCGGAGCAGCTCGTCGAGCGCGTCGCCACGAGCGGACAGCAGCGCGGTCGCCTCGTCGAGATCCAGCGCCCGCCCGTTCGCGGCCCGGCCCAGGGCCCGCCGCACGCTCGCATCGCTCGGGCCGGAGTGGGTGCGATCAACCATCCACTCACCCTATGCGCAGCCCGACGCCACCCAACCAGTCCCCACCTCGCCCCGCGCCGCGCCGTGCCCGGTCGCAGCCTCCCGCGCGGTGCGCCCCGTCGATCAAGGAGTTGTGGTGGGTGACAAAGCGTCTCGTAAAAGCGCGAATCCGGCACCACAACTCCATGATCGACGGAGTTGTGGTGCCGGAGCCTCGCGATCTTGCAGTTTGTGTCCCGACTTAGGGGACAACTCGCTCGTTTCGACTACCGAAAGTGCAAGATCGGCGCGGTCTTCGGGTCAGCGGGTCAGCGGGGCTGGTCGGGGTGGTCGTTGGGCTTGATGTGTTGGGTGCGGTCGTTGTCCGGGTCGGTGGGGTGGGAGATGACCTCGGTGGGGTCGGCGGACTGGCGCGGGATCGCCTGAGTGGGGTCGGCCGACGGCGGCTGCCCGAACGGCGGCACGGCCGGGGACGGCGGCGCTGACTGAGGGGCGGGGTTCGCCTGGGGCGCGGACTGCGGCGCCGGGAACGGCGGGGCCGACTGGGGGTGCGGCGGCGCGGACTGCGGGAACGGCGGCGCGGACTGCGGGTGCGGCGGGGCCGACTGCGGGAACGGCGGGGCCGACTGCGGGGCCTGGAACGGTGGCGACTGCTGGCCGTACTGGCCGGCCTGCGGGTAGCCACCCGGCTGACCAGCTTGCGGGTAACCACCACCCGGCTGGCCAGCCTGCGGGTAGCCGCCGCCGGGCTGGCCGGGAGCGGGCCAGCCACCCTGCGGCTGGCTGCCGGGCTGGCCCGGGGTCGGCCAACCGCCCTGCTGCTGCGGCCAGCCCGGCTGGGGCTGGCCGTAGACGCCTGGCTGCGGCTTGGCTCGCGGCACGTAGTAGTGGGCACGCCAGATGGTGTAGACCACCCAGGCGGCGATCGCGAAGATCACCATCCAGGCGAACCGGGTGAGCACACCGAGCAGCGCGTCGAGCACCTCGGCCTCGGCCAGCCGGCCCACCGTCCAGATCAGCATGGTCAGCGTGCCGAACAGTGCGCTTACCGCGTACTCGACGAGAGCTGCCTGCGTGATCAGCTTCGCCTTCGCCAACACCGGCGAGATGTGCGTGGCCAGCAGCACCGCCAGCAGCGGGAGGCCCACCGCCTCCACCCCGACGAACGCGTAGAAGGCGCTACCCGCGCGGTCGGTGAAGGAGCTGTAGTCGTTCGGGGCGATGAGCCGGAGCAGGCCCACGAAGAGGAACACGGCGTTGGCGCCGAGCAGCGCGAGCGCGGCGAGCTCCCGTAGTGGCTTGGTCAGCTGGCGGGCCTGCGTCGCGTCGGCGGACGCGGGCTCGGCGGGGCTGGTCACGAGCTCCCCCTCGGGGCATCAACGGACAGGTGACCGTGAGCCTAGTCTCCCGGGCCACCCACCGATCGGAGGCGTCACGTGCGCGAGGATGGTCGACATGCGCATCGTGGTTCTGGCCGGCGGCATCGGCGGCGCCCGGTTCCTGCTTGGCGTCCGGGCGTACGCCCGTGACGTCGGCGCTGAGGTGACCGCCGTTGTCAACGTCGGCGACGACCTGTGGTTACACGGGTTGAAAATCTGCCCTGACCTGGACAGCGTCATGTACACCCTCGGCGGGGGCGCCGACCCGGAACGGGGCTGGGGTCGGGTCGGCGAGAGCTGGACGGTCAAACAGGAGTTGGCCGCGTACGGGGCCGAGCCGACCTGGTTCGGCCTCGGCGACAAGGACATCGCCACCCACCTGGTCCGCAGCACCATGCTCAACGGCGGTTATCCGTTGAGCGCGGTCACCGAGGCGCTGGCCAGCCGCTGGGAGCCGGGCGTACGCCTGTTGCCGGCGACGGACGACCGCCTGGAGACCCATGCCGTGGTGGAGGACGACCAGGGTCAGCGGGCGATCCACTTTCAGGAGTGGTGGGTGCGGTACCGCGCCGACATCCTCACGCACCGCTTCGTGTTCGTGGGCGCGGAGACGGCGAAGCCGGCACCCGGGGTGCTGGACGCGATCGCCTCGGCCGACCTGGTGCTGATCGCGCCGAGCAACCCGGTGGTGAGCGTCACGCCGGTGCTGGCCGTACCGGGGCTGCGTGCGGCGGTGGCGGACGGCCCGGCACCGGTGGTGGGTGTCTCCCCGATCATCGGCGGCGCGCCGGTGCGGGGGATGGCCGACCGTTGCCTGGCCGTGCTCGGCGCGGAGTGCAGCGCGGCGGGGGTGGGTCGGCTCTACGGCGGCCGGGCGAGCGGCGGTCTGCTCGACGGTTGGCTGGTGGCCGAGGAGGACGCGGGCACCGTGGTGCCCGAGGTGACGGTCCGCGCGGTGCCGCTGCGGATGACCGACGAGGCGGCGACGGCGGCTATGGTCCGCGCCGCGGTGGAGTTGACGTGAGGCTGGAGATTCTGCCGGTGCTCGGCATCGGTCACGTGACCGAGGGTGACGATCTGGCTGCGGTGATCGCGACTGCCGCGCCGTGGCTGCGCAACGGCGACGTACTGGTGGTGACCAGCAAAATCGTTTCCAAGGCGGAGGGGCGGCTCGTCGACGTGCCGGCGGACGGGCCGGAACGGCTGGCCGCCCGGGACGACGTCCTGGCCGGTGAGACCGCCCGGGTGGTGGCCAGTCGGGGGGCGACCCGGATCGTGCAGACCCACCACGGCTTCGTCATGGCCTCGGCCGGGATCGACGCGTCGAACGTGGACAAGACCCAACTGGTGCTGCTGCCTGTCGACCCGGACGCCTCGGCGCGGGCTCTTCGGGACGCGCTTCGCGAGCGCTACGACCTGGATCTGGCCGTGATCATCAGCGACACGATGGGACGACCCTGGCGCAACGGGCTCACCGACGTGGCGCTCGGGGTGGCCGGCATGACGGCGATCCGGGACCACCGGGGCGAGGTCGACCCGTACGGCAACGAGTTGCAGTTGACCCAGATGGCCGTGGTGGACGAGCTGGCGGGTGCCGGCGAACTGATCAAGGGCAAGTGCGATCAGGTCCCCGTCGCTGTGGTGCGGGGCTATCTGCCGGCCAGCAACCCGGACGACGCCGGTGGCGCGCGGGCGCTGATCCGCGACGCGGCGCAGGACCTGTTCTCGCTCGGTACCGCCGAAGCCCGCGCCGCCGGGCTCTCCGACGCCGCCACCCTGACCGACGGCCCGGGCCCGACACCGGCGGACCTGACCGCGGTGCGACGGGCGATCGACGCGGTCGCCGGGGTGGTCGCCCCCGGCACGGTCTTCACACTGGTCGACGAGGCCGAGGTACGCGCCGGACTGGTCGCCGAGATGCCCGGGTGGCCGGACGGCGCCGACCTGGTGCTCGGCTCGGCCCCGACGCCCGTCGAGCCGTTCGGTCTGGTCCGTTTCGGTGCCGACCTGCACCGGCTGCGCGTCGCCCTGGCCGCCCAGGGTGTCGGGTCGACACTGTTGCCGCCGCCGCCGGGTAGCCCGGCGAGCGCCGCGCTCGCCCTGTAGAACCGCCCCTAAGGCCTGTGCGAACGGCCGGGTCACGCGTCCAGCATGGCCCGGCCCAGCGGGGTCAACGTGTGCAGCACGCTGTTGCGTTCGCGGTGGCTGACCAGCAGACCAGCGTTGCGCAGGACTGTGGCGTGCTGGCTCGCCGCCGCCGGTGAGATGTTGAGCTGGCGGGCGACCTCCCCGGTGGTGCAGCCCTCGTCGCTGGCCTGCAACACCGCCGCCCGGGTGCGGCCCAGCAGCGCGGCGAGTGATTCGCGGGCAGCACCGGACGCGGCGTCGGCGTCGGCGGAGACCAGCGCTCCCAGCCGGTCCACCGGGTAGACCAGCACCGGTGGCAGCGCCGGGTCGAGCAGTGCGACAGGGGTCGCAGCGCAGAAGAACGACGGCACCAGCAGCAGCCCACGGCCGTCCAGGTGCAGCTCCCTGCTGTGCGGGTAGCTGTGGACCTCCAGCACCCCGCTCTCCCAGCGCATCGCCGGCCGGAGGCTGGCGAGCAGGCCCTCGACGCCGCCGTCGAGCAGCGCCCGCGCCCGCCGCGTGCGGTCCGCCGCAACCGCGGCCTGGATCCGGCCCCAGTACGGGCTGATTGCCAGCGAGCGGTACTGCTCCATCGACTCCGCGAGGTGGTGGAGCGCCGACACCTCACCGCGAGCGAGCGCTGCCGCGGAGGAGGGCAGCTGATTCTCGGCGGCCAGCACGCTCAGGTCCCGGTGCAGCAACTCGGCGGGGGTCCGGCGGAGCGCGTCCAGCCCGGCCTCGAAGCCCTCGACGCTGGCGTACGGGGTGAGGAAGTCGGGGAAGTAGCCACGCGGCGGGTTCAACGCGAAGAGCAGGCGGAGTTGCTCGGAGGCGGAGTTCTGGCGCAGATCCCGGGCCACGCTGCGCCGCCAGTTGGCGGTCAGCGGATCGCGGGTGCGGCCGCGCAGCACGTGCAGGCTGAGGACCAGCTCCCAGACCGGGTCCGCCGCCGGCGCCACCCGGGTCCGGAGAATGTCCTCCCCAGAAAAGTGGATCTTCAGCATGGAGCGCTCCTGTGTCGCCGACAGGGGGGATGCCGGATGACCGTTCGACTCTACCTGGCCGGCAGTAATCTCCATCTTTAAGCCTGGACTGAAAAACCTCGACGGCTCCGGGGCCGGTTAGGCATGCTTCCCATGCCCGAACACGGCGCCGTGCGTCCTTGACGCCCGTGCTGCCGGGGGCACCGGGACCGGGGAGGCCCCGGTGATCGGACGGCACCACGAGGGTCTGCGGCCCTTGCTCCGCGGAGGTGCCGTCCGGTCATCCGCCCCCGGCGCCGGCTCAGCCGACCCAGAGCGCGACCCGATGGTCCTCGTCCGTGACGTAGAACGACCGTCCGTCCAGCTCCGCCACGCCCTCGACGTGGTGAAACGGGGCCAGGTCCGCCACCTGCTCCCCGACGAGCCGCCGCCCGTCGCCCGCCTCGCCACCGGTGAGCCGGAAGCGGACGTGCCGGGAGGTGACCTCACCCCCACCCGGATGGTCGTCGAGCAGGACCGACCCCTTGCCCAGCGCGTCGATCGAGCCGATCACGGCCGCGTACCCGCCGTCCGCCGTCGGGGTGATCGCGCGGAAGCCGGTCAGCTGCCCCGGCGCGGTGACGCCGGTCAGCACGTACGCGCCCAACGCCCGCGGCCAGGCCCGCTCGGCCGTGAACATGCCGGGCACACCGGCCACCTCGACCAGGATCGGCTCACCGGCGTCGGTGACCGGAAAACGCAGCCCGAGCAGCACCGTCCCGGCCGGAGTGAACGCCGCAGCCTCCACGTTCAACGGCAGGTCGTCCGGGGCCAACCGGCTCACCCAGCTCTTCTCCCGGACGGTCCCCCGAGCCAGCGTCTCCACGATGAACCGCTCCCGCACCCGCTCCCCCGCCGGCAGGAGGGTCAGCGGCGCCGCGGCGAGAGCGTCGTTCACCGCCCGGTGCAGGCGAAACGAGTTGCGTACCACGTGCACCGGCACCGGCCCGGCCGCCGCGTCGTCCTCCCGGAACCGGGCCACGAAGGCGCGCCGAGGTCGCAGCGGGCCTGCCTTCGAGCCGAAGTGGGAGCCGAACACGTACACCCAGCCGTCGTGGTGGGCGAGCGCCTCACCGTCCTCGGTCCGCCCGTTCTCCACACCGGCATCCGCCGGCACGTGCAGGGCCGTCCACTCCCCGTCGTCGCGCTCCAGCAGCAGCGCCAGGCAGCGCTCCACCGGCCCCTCGTCCAGCACCGTCCAGAAGCCCCGCCGGGCACCGTACGCGCGCAGCAGCGCCGCCGACCGCACCGGCAACAGATCGCTGGCCTCGTTACCGGCCACCACGAATTCGACGAGTCGCAGGGTCACCGAGCCAGCGTACGGAGCACACGCTCGTACAGTGGCGGGGTGCCCGACACCGTGATGACCGGCCCGACCGCCCAGCCGACCGACCCTGAGACGTACCAGGCGCTGCACGCCGACGCCAGCGCGTTGCTAGAGGGCTGGCAGCCCACCAGTCCGGACGCGGCCAGCGCGCGGGACCGGACGCTGGCGTTGCTCGCCGCCGGCCCGATCGCGATGAGCCGGCAGCACCGCCCGGGGCACGTCACCGCCAGCGCGTTGGTGCTGGACGCCACCGGCTCCCGGGTGCTGCTCTGCCTGCACGTCAAGTTCGGGCGTTGGGTGCAGCTCGGCGGGCACTGCGAGCCGACCGACCAGACCCTGGTCGGCGCGGCGCTCCGCGAGGCCACCGAGGAGTCCGGGATCGCCGGCCTGCGCATCGACCCGGTGCCGATCGACGTGGATGTGCACCAGGTGCAGTGTCAGGGCGGCTCGGCGCACTACGACGTCCGGTTCGCGGTGATCGCCCCGCCCTCGGCCGTGGAGCAGGTCAGCGACGAGGCCGAGGAGCTGGGCTGGTTCCCACCGGACCAGCTGCCCGAGCCACTGGCCGGCGGGACCGCACAACTGGTCGCACCGGCCCTCGCCGCTGTCAGACGTAGCCCTCTTCGCCTCGCCCCTTGAGCTCGTCGACGAGGCCCTTGACGTCCTGCGCCCGGTCGCGCGGGCAGACCAGCACCGCGTCCGGGGTGTCCACCACGATCAGGTCGCGCAGACCGAGCACGGCCACCAACCGACCCGACTGCGGGACGACCACGAGGTTGCTGCTGTCCCGCAGCAGCACGCCCGGCTTGGCCTCCGAGCCGAGCACCACGTTGCCCGCGTCGTCGGCCGACAGCACGTCGCCGAGGGTGTGGAAGTCACCGACGTCGTTCCAACCGAAGTCGCCCGGCACCGTCGCCACCCGACCCGCCGTTGCCGCACCCTCCATCACCGCGTAGTCGACGGAGATCTTCGGCAGGGTCGGCCAGATCGCGCCCAGGACGTCGTCCTGCTCCGGGGTGCCCCAGGCGGCGGCGATCGCGGCGACGCCGGCGTGCAGCGCCGGCTGCTGGCGGGCCAGCTCGGCGAGGAAGACGTCCACCCGCCACACGAACATGCTCGCGTTCCACAGGTGCCGGCCCGAACGGACGTACGCCTCGGCCACCTCGGCGGCCGGCTTCTCCTTGAACTCGGTCACCGGCCGCCACGGCACACCCTCGGTCGGATCGCCGGTCTCCAGGTAGCCGTAGCCGGTCTCCGCACGGGTCGGAGTGATCCCGACGGTCATCAGCATGCCCTGCTGGGCCCCGTGGACCGCCTCCTGGACGGTGCAGACCCAGCTGTCCGGGTCGCGGATCAGGTGGTCGGCCGCGAAGCTGCCCATCACCGCGTTCGGGTCACGTGTCGCGATGACCGCGGCGGCCAACGCGATCGCCGCGCAGGAATCCCGGGGGGAGGGCTCGACCAGGATGTTCTCCTCCGGCAGCACGGCCAACTGCCGTGCCACCGCCGTGACGTGCGCGGCGCCGGTGACCACGAGGATCCGATCCGGTGTGGTCAGCGGCGCGAGCCGTTCGACCGTCGCCTGGAGCAACGAGGCGCTGGTGCCGGTCAGCGGGTGGAGGAACTTGGGATGGCCGGCGCGGGACAGCGGCCACAACCTCGTGCCACTGCCACCTGCCGGAATGACCGCATAAAGCATCCGCACATCATGCCCGACGTACCTGCCCAAAGTGGCACGGGTCACCCGCAGTGGTGCGGAGGGTCAGGAGCGGGCGCGACTCCACGCGGAGATGTGCACCTCGGCGCTGGACTCCCAGGTGAACTCCTTGGCCCTGTCGAACCCCGCCTTCGCCAGCGACAACCGTCGCTGCTCGTCGTCGAGCAGGGCGGCCAGGTCGATGCTGATCTGCTCCGGGTCCTCCGAGGTGTACGCGACCGCGTCGCCACCCACCTCGGGCAGCGAGAGCCGGGGCGTGGTCAGCACCGGGGCGGCGCACGCCATCGCCTCCAGGATCGGCAGCCCGAACCCCTCGCCGTAGGACGGGTACGCGGCGACCAGGGCACCGCCGAGGAAACCTGGCAGGTCGCCGTAGCGAAGGTAGCCGGGGCGCAGCAGACGCAGGTGCGACGGCACCTCGGCCACCGCCCGGTCGATGTCCTCGTCGTGCCCCTGCCCACCGGCGATCACCAGGGCGGGCGGGTCGACCCGGTCGGCCACCGCCCGCGCCCACCCACGGATCAGGTTGGGCACGTTCTTTCGCGGCTCCTTGGCACCGAGGAAGGCGACGTAGCTGCTGTTGCCCAGCCCCAGACGCGCTCGCACCCGAGCCTTCTCCTCCTCGGTGGGAGCGTGGAAGGCAGCCTGGTCGACGCCGTGGTAGGCCACGTCGATCCGTGTCGGGTCGGCGTCGAGCAACCGGATCAGCTCGTCGCGGGTGGCCTTGCTGGGCACGATCACCCGGTTGGCGCGGCGCAACGAGGTCTTGATGGCGCTGCGGAAGAACGTGCGGCGCGACTTGTCGTAATGCTCCGGCTCGGTGAAGAACGTCGCATCGTGCACGGTGACCGTGACCGGACATCCGGCCCGCAGCGGGCAGGTGTAGAAGGGCGAGTGAAGCACCTCTGCGCCGACCTGCTGGGCGAGCAGCGGCAGGCCGGTCTGCTCCCAGGCGAGCCGGGCCGGGCGGTGCGCCACGGCGGCCGGGGCCGGGATGATCTCCGCGCCGGGCAGCATGCGGGTGTACCGCTCAAGATCGGTGCGGAGGCTGACCACCGCCAGCTCCACCCCCGACCCGCACACCTTGCCGAGGGCGCCGAGCAGACCGTCGACGTATCGACCGACACCACCACGGTCGGTGGGGACACTCGTGGCGTCGATGAGCACGCGGGGCGGGCGACCGGCGGTCACGGGGCGACTCCTTGTACTGGCGAGACTGTGGGGAACAACACTCCGGGGGTAAAGCCTACGCCGGGGCGCGGGGCCGACGCTGACTGCGACCCGACGGTACGCCGACTTGTCATCGTCATCGAGTACGGCCCGCAGGGGCGTATCGTTCGCGCCGATGGCCGACAACATTGCCCGGGTGTTCGCCGACGCGATCGCGTCCGACCCGACCCGACCGCTGCTCACCTGGTACGACGACGCCACCGGCGACCGCACCGAACTCTCCGGCGTCACGTTGGCGAACTGGGTGGCGAAGACCGCCAACCTCCTCATCGACGAGGTCGGCCTCGCGCCGGGCACCCCGGCCGGCGTAGTGCTGCCGCCACACTGGCAGACCGCGGCGGTGCTGCTGGGCTGCTGGTCGGCCAAGCTGAGCGTCGTCGACACGCCGGGCGAGGTGGGGGTGCTCTTCGCCGCCGCCGACAGGTTCGACGAGGCGCAGTCCTGGTCCGCCGACGAGCGGTACGCCCTCGGGTTGGCCCCGCTCGCCGCCCCGCTTCGGCAGGTGCCGCCCGGATTCGCCGACTACGTCGTCGAGGTACGCGGACACGGTGACCACTTCACGCCGCAGTCCGGCCCTGGCCCCACCGACGCGCACCTGCTGAGCCGCGCCGAGGCCCGCGCCACCGAGTTGGGCATCCTCCCCGGCGCCCGGGTCCTCATCGACGCCGCCCGGCACCCCGACCCGGTCGACTGGCTGCTGGCCCCGCTGACCCGGGCCGCCACAGTCGTCCTCTGTGCCAACCCGGACCCAGCCCGCCTGGCCGCCCGCGTAACCACGGAAAAAGTCACCCACCCCCTCCCGTAACCCGCCCGCCCCGCCCAGCCCCGCCGATCTTGCCCCGCCCCGCCTCGCCCCGCCGATCTTGCGGTTTCGGTTGCCGGAATGGGTGGTGTGCCCCTTAAGTCGGGACAGAAAGTGCAAGATCGCGGGGGGAAGGGGTCAGGACGTCGTGCGGGACTGAGCGAGGGCCGCGAAGGCGGTCAGGGACTCGGGGTTGGCGAGGGCACCCTTCGCGGCGGCCTGGTCGACCGGGGTGCCGGTGAGGATCTTCTTGACCGGCACCTCCAGCTTCTTCGCCGAGAGGGTGCGGGGCACCGAACGCACCTGGTGGATCTCGTCGGGCACGTGCCGGGGTGAGAGCGCCGTGCGCAGTTCACGGCAGATCTTCGCGCGCATCGGGTCGTCCAGCTCCAGACCCTCGGCCAGCACCACGAAGAGCAGCAGCTCACCGGCACCGCCCTCGTCGTCCTCCAGGTGCACGACGACCGAGTCGAGGACCTCGTCGAGCCCTTCCACTACCGAGTAGAACTCGGCGGTGCCGAGACGCACCCCACCACGGTTGAGGGTGGCGTCGGAGCGGCCGGTGATCACGCAGCCACCCCGCTCGTTGATGGTGATCCAGTCACCGTGTCGCCAGACGCCCGGGTAGACGTCGAAGTACGCCTCCGCGTAACGGGTGCCGTCCGGATCGTTCCAGAAGCCCACCGGCATGCTCGGCATCGGTTCGGTGATCACCAGCTCGCCGAGTTCGCCGATGACCGGTGTGCCGTCGGCGGAACGGGCCTCCACCTTGGCGCCCAACGCCCGGCAGGCGATCTCACCGGCGTACACCGGCAGCAGTGGCACCCCGCCGACGAACCCGGTGCACACGTCGGTGCCACCGGAGAGCGACTGGAGTTGGACGTCGTCGCTGACGGTCTCGTACACCCAGCGGAAGCCCTCGGCGGGCAGCGGCGCACCGGTGGAACCCACGCCGCGCAGCACCGACAGGTCGGCGACCTCCCGGGGGACCAACCCGGCCTTACGGCAGGCCAGCAGGTACGGCGCGGAGGTGCCGAAGTACGTCGTCCCGGTCTCCGCCGCCAGCCGCCACAGCGCGCCCAGGTCAGGCTCGGCCGGCCGGCCGGGTTCCGCCCGCACCCCCGGGTTGCCGTCGAAGAGCACGATGGTCGCCCCCACCGCCGGGCCGGAGACCAGGAAGTTCCACATCATCCAGCCGGTGGTGGTGAACCAGAAGAACCGGTCGGCCGGGCCCAGATCGTGGTGCAGGGCGAGCATCTTCAGGTGCTCCAGCAGGATGCCGCCGTGGCCGTGCACGATCGGCTTCGGCAGGCCGGTGGTGCCCGAGGAGTACAGCACGTAGAGCGGGTGGTCGAACGGCACCGGCGTGAACGTCAACGGCTCGTCGGTGGGTGCGGCCAGCTCGGCCCAGCCCAGCGCGCCCTCGGGTGCGGGGCCCGTCGGGTCGAGGTAGCCGATGCTGACGGTGTGGCGCAGCGACGGCAGGGCGGCCCGGATCGCGGTGACCTCGGCACGCCGGTCCACCGGCTTGTCGCCGTACCGGTAGCCGTCCACGGCAACCAGCACCGTCGGTTCGATCTGCTGCCAACGGTCGGTGACGCTGCGGGTGCCGAACTCGGGCGCGCAGGACGAGAAGATCGCGCCCAGGCTGGCGGTGGCCAGCAGCAGGACGTACGTCTCGGCGATGTTCGGCGCGTACGCCGCCACCCGGTCACCGGCGGTGACGCCGAGCCGGCGCAGCCCGGCCGACACCCGGCGGACCTGCTCGCGCAACTCCCCAGCGGTGAGCGTGACCGGCGGGCGGGTCTGCCCGTGCGCGATCACCACCGGGTCGTCGTCGGCCCGCCCCGGCATCCGCAGCACGTTCTCCGCGTAGTTGAGCGTGGCGTCGGGGAACCAACGGGCACCGGGCATCCCCCGCTCGGCGAGGGTGGCGCTCGGCGGTGTGTGCGCGATCACCTCGAAGTGGTCCCAGATCGAGCGCCAGAACCCGTCCAGGTCGGTGGTGGACCAGCGCCACAGCGCGTCGTAGTCGGCGAAGTCCAACCCGCGGTGCTCCCGCAGCCAGCGCAGGTAGGCACCGATCCGGGACCGCTCGCGTACGTCCGCCGGCGGCGTCCACAGCATGTCACCCACTGCTCCACCCTCCCCCTGGCCCGACACGACACTGTGACTGGGCCGTGGCGCCATCTTGCCCTACCTCGAAGCGCCATTCTGCGCACCGGGTAGGCCGACCGACGCGTGCCCGTCCCACACTGCAACCCGCCACCTCATGTGGGTCAGCCGGCGCGGTGGGCCTGGATGGCGCGGCGGCGGGCCAGCCGGTGCGCTCGGCGGATCTCCGCCTCCTTGTACCGGCGCTCGTCCTCCGCCGTCTCGGGCAGCACCGGGCGGACCGCCCGCGGCGCCCCACCCACGTCCACGCCGACGAACACCAGGTACGCGGTGGCGACCCGGACCGGCGCGTCCTCGGCCGAGTCCCACCGTTCGGCGACCACCCGCACGCCCACCTCCATCGAGGTCTGGCCGGTCCAGTTCACCTGGGCGTGCGCGTGCACCAGGTCGCCGACCCGGACCGCCTCGGAGAAGACGATCTCGTCGATCGCCGCGGTCACCGCGGTCCCTCCGCTGTGTCGGGCGGCAGCCGCCCCGGCCACGTCGTCGACGAACTTCATCAGGACCCCGCCGTGCACGGTGCCGTACAGGTTGACGTCCACCGCGGTCATGATCTTGCTGAGAGTGACGCGCGAGTACGACGTCGGCTTGCCGGTTGGAGGGGCGGAGAGGTGCTCAGTCATGTCGAAAACGGTACGGTGCGCGGATGCGACATCTCTGGAGCTTCCTCGCCGGGCTGGTGGTGGCGCCCATCACCTGGGTGCTGGTCACACTGGGGCAGGACGGGTCGAGCCGGACGGTCGACCGCTGGGTGGAGATCGGCACGTTCAACACCGCCAACCTGATCGAGCCGGCCGTGTACCTCGGTGTCGGCGGTGTCCTGCTGGGCCTGCTCGGCACGCTGCGCTTCTCGCCGCTGGGCCCGTTGGTGGCCGGTGCGCTGCTGGTCACCCCGTACATCGGGATGTTCGTGGCGCCCTTCTCGGTGCGGGACGCGATCCCGCACGAGTGGAAGGTGTTCGGCGATCCTCTGCCGCTGCGACTGCCCGTGGAGAACGGCACGCTCTTCCTGCTCGGCCTACTGCTGCTGATGGCGACCTTCAGTCAACAGCGGTGGCGGCAGTGGCCGAGCCCGGCGACCGAACCGACCGCGGCACCCACCCCGGGGTCGGACGGAGGCCCCCGCGACGACAACTTCACGTTGACCGACTGGACGCCTCCCGCGCCCACGGAGCGCGACACCGCGCCCCTCACTCTGGGTTACCCGGCCGACTCGACATCGACCGATCCGCTGCCCCGCCGGGTGGGTGGCGAATCACCCTGGTCCGCCCCACCGCGCGGCCAACCGCGACCCGAGGACACCACCGAGATCCGCTGATCGCCGGGGCGGGCCGGGTGACCGGCCCGCCCTCCGTCTCTTGCGGGCTAGTGCAGCGCGATCGCCAGGTCCCTGTCGACTGTGCCGAGGCCGGCGCGGGGCACGACGAGGAGCATGACGATCAGCGCGGCGGCCATACCGCCCGCGATGACTATCGCCATCGGTACGCTCCCGGTGCCGAACAGACCGGCCAGTGGCGCCGACAACGCACCGATGCCGAACTGCACCGCGCCGAGCAGCGCTGCGGCGGTGCCGGCGGCCTCGCTGTGCCGGCTCATGGCCAGTGCCGGCGCGTTGGGCAGGGCGAGACCGGCGGCGGCCAGGACCAGCCACAGTGACGCGAGCAGGGTGCCCAGGCCACCGATGCCGGTCGCCGCGAACATGACCAGCAGCAGTCCGGCTGCCGTTCCGGCGATCAGGGCGCTCACCAGGATCTGCTGCGGGGTGTAGCGGCGCAGCAGCCGCACGTTGAACTGGGTGGCCCCGATCAGGCCCACCGCGCCGGCCCCGAAGGCGATGCCGAACTGCTGCTCGTCGAGGCCGTACTCCTGCTGGAGCACGAACGACGAACCCGAGACGTACGCGAACAGGGCGGCCATCGCCAGCCCGGCGACCAGCACCAGGCCGACGAACGCCCGGTCGTTGAGCAACCCCCGATAGTCGCGGAGGGTGGCGCTCACCCCGCCGTGCCGCCGACGCGCCACCGGAAGGGTCTCCGGGAGCCGGAACGCGGCCACGACGATCAGCAGCGCGCCCAGCACCGCCAGCGCCGCGAAGACGCCCCGCCAGTCGGTCCAGCTCAGCAGGCCGCTGCCGAGCGTCGGCGCGAGGATGGGCGCCAGGCCCATGACGAGCATCAGCCGGGAGAAGATCCGGGCGAACGAGGCACCGCTGAACAGGTCGCGGACCACTGCCGTCGCGACCACGGTGGCGGCGGCGACGCCGAGCCCCTGGAGTACGCGCAGCCCGCCGAGGACCTCGATGTTGGGTGCGAAGACGCACAGCACGGATGCCACGATGTGCACGGCCAGACCGGCTAGCAGCGGCACCCGTCGCCCGACCACATCGGAGAGCGGCCCGATCAGCAACTGGCCCAACGCGAGACCGACAAGCGTGCCGGTCAGCGTCAATTGCACAGCGGTCTCGGTGGTCTGCAGGCCCGCCGTGATGGCGGGTAGCGCGGGCAGGTACATGTCGATGGTCAGCGGCCCGATCGCGATCAGGGCGCCCAGCACCAGGACGAGCTGCGCCCGCTGACGGTTGGTCATCAGGTCGCCGGGCAGCACCTCTTGCGCGACGGCTGATTCGGGTCCGGTCTTGTCCACCAACTGCTTCATCATCTCGATCTCTCTGCGGAAGCTGGTGCGTCGTCACGAGCGGCGGCGCGGGCGTCACCGGAGCCGCGCGGACGCGGCGTCCCAGTGTGGGGTGCCCGGCGGTGGGCAGCGTGGATGTGACGAGGCAGGGGTCGTGGCGGGGGTGGCCGGGTGGCGCGATGATCCGAGGGTGATTCTCTCGGTCGGCAACACCCCGGCGGTGTGTGACGTTCCCGGTGTGTGGGGAGTCACCCCACCCCGTCCGCCGCGCGACTCGCCTGCCGGACCATGCCGGGTCGGGGCGGGCCGGGTGACCGGCCCGCCCTCCGTCTAACTCCCCGCCACGAGGGTGGCCCGGACGGTTCCCAGCAGGGCGTCCCGGGCCGTCATTGGAAAGAAGTGTCCGCCCGGCAGCACGTGCAGGGTGGACCCGGCCGACGTGTGCTCCCGCCACGGCGCGACCCGATCCGGCGGCACCTCCCGGTCCCGGTCACCTGCGAAGGCGACGATCGGGCAGCTCAGCGGCGGCTCCGGCCGGTACTCGTAGGTCTCGCAGACCGCGAAGTCGGCGCGGATGGCGGGTAGGAGCAGGTCGAGCAGTTCGGGTTCGGCCAGGATCTCCTCGTCCAGACCGCCCAGCTCACGCAGCCGTTCGACGACCACCGCGTCCGGTTGGTCGTGAATGTTCGGCGAGGTACGCCGCAGCCCCGGCGCGAGGGCACCGGCGGCGAAGAGGACCCGGGGCGGCGGCACCGCGCGGCGACGCAGTTCGCGGGCCAGCTCGAAGGAGACCAACGCCCCCATACTGTGCCCGAACAGGGCGTAGGGCACCCCCAGCTCGGGGGCCAGCGCCGGGGCGAGGGCCTCCACCAGCTGCCGCACCCCGGTGTACGCCGGCTCACGCCAGCGGGACTGCCGTCCGGGCAGCTCGACCGGGCAGACCTCGACATCGTCGCCGAGCAGCTCCTGCCACCCGTGGTACGCCGAGGACCCACCACCGGCGTACGGCAGGCAGATCAGTCGGACGGCGGGGGTGACGCGGCGGCGCGGCCCGGCGGCCAGCCAGCCCTGGGCGCGGGCGGGCGCGTGGGTGGTGAGGCGGTTCACGGAACGGCTCTCCTAGTACGTCGGCTCGTCGGCAAGCAGGGCACTGGCCTCCTCGTCGGACATCTCCTCCAGCTCACTGAGCAGGTGGTCCTCGATGGCGAACGCGGCGGCCTCCAGGGTGGGACTGTCGAACAGCACCCGGATCGGCACCTGCACGTCGAACGCCTTGCGCAGGTGCACCACGGCCCGCATCGCCAGCAACGAGTCACCGCCGAGGGCGAAGAAGTTGTCGTGCACGCCGATCCGGTCGACCCGCAGGATTCCGGCCCAGACCTCGGCGATGGTCTCCTCCAGGGTGGAGCGGGGTGCCACGTACGGCACGTCGTCCGCCTCGACCGTGTCGGCCAACTCCACCAGTGGTCGCCTGTCGACCTTTCCGTTGGCGGTGAGCGGCAGCTCGTCGATCTCGTGGAACGCCGCCGGCACCATGTACCCCGGCAGCTTGCCCGCGAGGAACTCGCGCACGTCCGTCGGCACGGCACCGGCGACCCGGGGGACGACGAAGGCGACGAGACGCTTCGCGCCACGCGGCTCGCCCTGCGCCACCACCACCGCGCCGCGCACCTCGGGGTGCTGGGCGAGGGCGGTCTCGATCTCGCCCAGCTCGATGCGGTAACCCTGCACCTTGACCTGGAAGTCCTCCCGGCCCAGGAACTCGATCTCACCGCTCGGCAGGAACCGGCCGAGGTCACCGGTGCGGTACAGACGGCTTCCGGTGGCCGGGTCCACGACGAAGCTCGCCGCCGTCCGCGCCTCGTCGTGCAGGTAGCCGCGGGCCAGGCCGACACCACCGATGTGCAGGTGCCCGGGAACCCCGGTGGGTCGGGGGCGCAACGCGTCGTCGAGGACGTGGAAGGTCTGGTTCACCATGGGCCGCCCGTACGGGATGCTCGTCCACTCCGCCGGGACCGCCCCGATCGGGTGGAGGATGGACCAGATCGACGCCTCCGTCGCGCCACCGAGGCTGACCACCTCGGGCCCGTCGAGCGTCCGCCGGATCCGGTCCGGCAGGGCGACCGGGATCCAGTCACCGCTGAGCATGACCAGGCGCAGGCCGCCGGTGGCCTCTCGGACCGTGAGGTGCTCGACGAACAGCTCCATGAGGGCCGGCACCGAGTTCCAGATCGTCACGTTGGCCTTGGTGAGCAGGTCGAGCCAGGCGGCCGGATCGCGGTGTGCCGCCGCCTCCGGGAGCACCACCGCGCCGCCGACGGCGAGCGGACCGAAGACGTCGTACACGGACAGGTCGAAGCTCAGCGACGACAGCGCCAGGACCCGGTCGTCCTCGCCCACCCGGAAGCGCTCGTTGATGTCGACGACGGTGTTCAACGCACCCTCGTGTTCGATCATCACGCCCTTGGGCAGGCCGGTGGACCCGGAGGTGAAGATGACGTACGCGAGGTTGTGGGGCGTGGTGTCGATCGCTGGCAACGCACCCGCCGGGAGGACCCGCAGCTCGTCCACCCGCAACACCTCGACGTCGCCGAACCGGTGCGCCCCGGGGCCGGCCAGGCGCCCCTGGGTCAGCACCACACGCACCCGGCCGTGCGTCAGCAGGAAACGCACCCGCTCGTCCGGCAGGTCCGGGTCGATCGGCAGGTACGCGGCCCCGGCGGCGAGCACACCGAGGATGGCGGCGCACTGCTCCCAGCCCTTGTCCATCACGACCGCGACGAGGTCGTCGGGGCGTACCCGCAGACCGACGAGGTGGGCGGCGATCGTGCGGGCGCGGTCCGCCAGCTCGCCGTAGGTGAGCGTCCGGGTCGGCGTGATCACGGCCGGGCGCTCGGGCACCCGGGCGGCGGTGGCGAAGAACGGCTCGTGCAGCAGGCCCACCGGCAACGGCGCCTCGGTGCGGTTGTACGCCGCCTGGGCGGCCAGCTCCGCGCGGGGCACCAGCGACGGCACCGGGTCGGCCCAGTGCGCCTCGTCGGCGGCGAGCCAGTGCAGCACCGACAGCGTCGCCGCGTGCATGGCAGCGACCATGCCCTCGGGGAAGAGACCCTCGACGGCGTCGATGTCCAGCACCAGGGCACCGTCCATCTCGTACACCTGGGTGTCGATCCAGATCTGCGGGGTCTGCGAGATGGAGTAGACCACCTCGCCGATCTGCGGGTGCCCGCCGATGCCCTGGAACAGGCTGGTGAACACGACGGGCATGACGGCGGCGGCGTCTCCGCGTACCCGCTTCAACTCCCGCGCGACCCGCACACCGCTGAACAGTCCGTGGTCGAGGTCGGCGAGGAGTTGGTCCCGGATCGTCCGGGCGCGGGTCTCGAACGACGCCGCACCGCCCGCGTCGATCTCCAACAGCGTCACCGAGGTGAAGTCACCCAGGATCGCGTCGACCTGCGGGTGCAGCGGCAACCGGTGCGCCATCGGCAGGTTGAGACTGAACCGCTGGTTCTTCGACCAGGTGGCGACCACCTCGCCGTACGCGGCCAGCAGCAGCGCGGTCGGAGTGAGGCCACGCCGGGACGCGGCGGCCTTGACGGTGTCCCACTCGTCCGCCGGCACCTGCCCGGTGAGCCGGGCGAAGCGGGGCGCGGCGATGGTGTGCGGGTCGGCCGCCAGCGGCAACTCCGGGGCGAGGGCCAGTGTCGGCACCCGCTCCTGCCAGTACGCGGCGGCGCGCTGGTACCGCTCGGTCGACTCCGCAGCCCGCGCGGCGAGCACGTAGTCGCGGAAGCTCAACTCCAGCTCGGGCAGGGTCGCGTCCGGCTCGTGGTAGAGCAGTGTCAACTCCCGCATCACGATGCTCGACGCCCAGGCGTCGGTGATCAGGCCGTCGATGCTGTAGTGCACCCGCCCCCGACCTTCGTCGAGCAGTGTGGCGCGCAGTTCGAACAGCGGCCACTGGTCCGGCACGAACACCTGGTGCGACATGGCGGCGCGGGTCCGCTCGAAGCTCGCGTCCACCTCGGCGGTCGGGCGACCCCGCATGTCCTCGGTGACGACGACGTAGTCCGGTACCTCGTCGAGGACCTGCTGCTCGCCGTGCGGCAGCACGACGGTACGCAGCGACCCGTGCCGCCGGATCAGCCGGCGCAGCGCCCGCTGCAACCGCGACACGTCCAGCTCGGGGACGTCGAACTCCTCGTAGCCGTGCATGCCGACGTTGCCCAGCTCGAACACGCCGGTGCGGCCGATCCAGTACGCCTGCTGCACATCGGTCAGCGGGAACGGCAGGTGCGCCGACGCCGGGTCCGGCACGACGGCCGGCAACGACTCGGGGCCGCTGACACCGACCTCGGCGCGGGCCGCGCGTACCGCGGCGGCGAGGCCACGGACCGTCGGGTCGGCGACGAAGGCGCGCAGCGGGACGTCCGCCCCGCACACACGGCCCACCTGGGCGACGAGCTGAGCGGCGAGCAGGGAGTGCCCACCCAGCTCGAAGAAGCCGACGGTGGGCGCGACGTCCCGTTCGCCGAGCAGGTCGGCGAAGATCGCCGCCACCTCGCGCTCGGTGGGGTCCTCGACCGCGTGGACCTCGGCGGGGTCCTCCACCGCGCCGCCTTCGGTCTCGTCGAGCACGGTGACCACCACGTACCCGGTGGAGGTCGCCGCGCCCACCACCCGGGCGGCTGTCCGTTCGACGGCCGACAGGTCCGCCACCGGCCACCCGTAGGTCACCCACTCCGCGTCGGACTCCCGGCCGAGCGCCGCCGCCTGCGCGACGAGGTGGCCGGCGAGCGGGTTGTCCGGCGTACCGCCGAGCAGGTGCACCTCGACGGTGGTGACCGGCTCCCGCGCGCCGACGCCCACCGCCGCCAGCGTGGCCAGGGCATCGTCGGCGGACGTGCGGGCGTCCACCGGCACCAGCACTGTCACCGGACCGGGCTGACCGGCACCCAGCTGGTCGTCGACGCTCGCACCGGCGGTGGTGAGGGCCCGCCGGAACGCGGCACCGACCACAGTGTCGCCAGCGAGCTGGTATCGGGCGCCGGTGTGCCGCTCGGGGGCGGCAGCCGGAGCCGCGGTGACGTGCGGCAGGAAGCGGTGCCCGCCCCGCAGGGCCACCACCGGCTCGGGGTGCGCGCACCTGACCTCCCGGGCGACCGAGGCGGCGAGGCGACGGGCGGCCACCGGCGTCGTGGCCGGGAGCACGTCGAGCAGTGTCCGGGTGCCGGACGCGCCGCCGGTCGCCCAACCGGCGAGCACACCGCGCGGCGGCACCAGCGTCTCGGTGCCGGTCACGTCGAGCGCGCCGTCGGTGACGACGACCACCCGGGCGTACGCGTCGCCGCGCCTGCTGAGCGCGTCACCCAGGGCCGCGAGCGTGGGTGCCGGGTCGCCCTGTGGAGCCGCCAGCAGCACCCCGCTGATCCGCTCCTGCGGCGGCAGCGACGTGCGGAGCGCGCCGGTGGTCGGATCGAGGTCAGCGGCGACCACCCGGGCCCCCGCCGCGCGTAGCTCGTCGACGACGCCGTCCGGCAGACCGGCGTCGACTGCCAGCCAGGCACCGCTCCCGGTGGTCGCCGGCCCGGCACCGCCGGCCCGGCGGTAGCCGCGCACGACGAGCC
>NZ_JBEZEH010000114.1:0-22701 GCF_040648775.1 Micromonospora sp. NPDC049089 | reverse complement strand
CCGAGATCCACAGGATCTCGGAGCCGGCGGTCCACCTCGGACCCCTGTCGCAGCGCGTCGTCACTCCCGCGTCCGGACGTCTACTCCTTCACACCGATGTTGTCGATCGGAGGGGCGCTGAGCAGCCGTCGAACCGGCCACACGGTGGTCGCCAGCGCCAGCAGCGTCGTGCCGCCGAGCACCGCCACCCAACCGAGCGGCGGAACGTACGGGATCGGGCTGCCGGTCAGTCCGTTGACGATCGCGCTCAGGGTCAGCGCCGCGATCGTCGCGCCGATCAGTACCGCGGTGCCGAGCAGTCCGACCTGTTCGGCCTGGACCATCCTCCGAATCTGACCGCGGGTGACCCCGACCAGTTGGAGCAACGCCAACTCGCGGCGGCGGGCCAGTGCGGCCATCACCATCGTGGTGGCCGTGGCCAGGGCCGCGTACCCCACCATCACGCCGATCAGCAGCCGGTTCAGCCAGGCGCCGAGCGCCAGATCGGTGCTGATCAGGCGGGTACGGGTGGCGGCGTCGAGAACCTCGGTACCTGGATGCCCAGCCGACCACCGGGCCAACGCGGTGTCGGCGTCCGGGCCGGCGCTGACGAGGACCTCGTCGTTGGTGTCCCCGGCCGTGTGCCCGGCGACCGTCTCGGCGGCCAGCGTGACGTCGCCGAAGCCGAGGCCACGGCCGTAGATCGCGATGACGTCCAACGTGACCGGGGTCCCGTCACCCAGCCAGAGGTCGGCCCGATCGCCGACGTCCCAGCCGGACGAGGACGCCTGCATCGCGGACACGGCGACCGTGCCCGCACGCAGGTCGGCCAGATCACCCTCGCGCACGGCGAGGTCCATCGTCGACGTGACGCCGGCCGGGTCGACCGACTGCGCGCTGACCGGCTCGATTCCGCCGAGCGCACGCACCACCACCTGGGTACGGCGCACACCGGTGGCCGCCTGCACCCCGGTCAACTCGCGGATCTCGCGCGCCGCGTCCGCACGCAGCCCGCCGGGAGCGACAATTACCCGCTCGGCGAGGGTTCCCGCGCTGCTCTGCATGGTGGTCTGCCGTTCCAGGTTGGTCTGTAGGAACCAGACCGAGCCACCGAATCCCACGGACAGCACGAGTGCGGTCAGAACGGTCGCCATGCCCTGCGCGTTGGCCCGCAGATTGGCCGCAGCCAGGTAGCCACTGACCCGCCACACCCTCGGCAACAACGGTGTGAGCAGGCGTGCCGCGTACGCGTTGATCCTCGGTGCGAGCAGCGCCACCGCGATGACGAACAGGTACAGCATGCCGACCGCTCCGGCCAGCGCTCCGGTCGACCCGGCGGCACCGAGCGTGAACGCCCCCGAGGTGCCGGCCGCCGCCAGCGTCAGCACGCCGGCGATCAGCCGCACCCGGCCACTACGCCGAGGCTCGACAGCGATCTCGCCGAGCGCCTCGATCGGCTTGATCGCGGTGACCCGGCGCGCGGCGACCACCGCGGCGAGCACGGCCACGAGGACCGCCGTACCGACCGCGGCCGGCACCGCGAACAGGCCGCCGGCCATCGGGAAGCTGGCCGGCACGAACCCCCGCCCGACCAACTCGCCGTGCACCCAGTGGGCGGCCAACAGACCGGCCGGGCCCCCGATCGCAGAACCGAGCAGAGCGAGCAGCGCGGCCTCGGCGATCAGCATGCGGCGCACCTGCCCCGGTGTGGCTGCTACCGCGCGCAGCAACGCCAAATCACGTCGACGGTGCCGGACGGACAGCCCGATGGTGCCCGCCACCACGAAGACGATCAGCAGGACGACGTACCCCCCAAAAGCCGACCCGGCCTCGATCAGCAAGGTCTGGGCGGCCTGGTTCTGCGACTGCTCGACGTTGCCACGGTCTTTCCCGGCGTATGTCGTGGCGCCGGCCTCCGACGCGATCTCGCGTAGGGCGCCGAGGTCGGCGCCGGGCGCCATCCGCACGCCGATCGCATCCACCCGGCCCGGGTGGGCGGACAGCCGGGCGGCCTGCGCGTCGGTGAAGAACACGGACGCCGAACCGGTCTCGCCGGTTCCGCTCACCCGGTAGGACTGGCCGACACCGCCGACGACCAGGTCGATGCGGTTGCCGGGTGTCACGCCGAACCGGGTGTCGACAAGCACCTCGTCGTCGGCCCGTGGCGCGGCACCCGCGGTGATGGGACGGCCGGTGAAGGTGTACGTGTCCCAGCCGTGTCCCACGGCAGCGGGTGAGCCGATGACCAGCTTTTCGTCGCCGGTGACGGCCGTGACGCCCGGCACCTGGCGGATCCGGTCCACCACGTTCGCGTCCACAGTGCCGCCCTCTGGCAGCGTGACGGTGCTCGTGGTGGTGGCGCCGTCGAACTCCTTAAAGGTGTGGCTGACCGTACGGTTGGCGACGACCACGTCGGCCGACGCCCAGAGCCGTGGCTCCGCGCGGAAACGCAACCCGGACTCGACGAGCGTGCCCATCGCCACCAGGATCAGCACGCCGGCGATCAGGGCCAGCAGGGTCGCGGCGGCGGGTCCGGCGCGGTGGCGCAGCAGGCGGGCGGCGAGACCGATCATCGCAGTACCCGCCGATCCAGCGACGCCAGGTGCTCGGCGATACGGGCGGCTCCCAGCTGCGGAAGGTCGGCGACGATCGCACCGTCGGCCAATACGAGCACCCGGTCCGCGTACGACGCGGCGACCGGATCGTGGGTCACCATCACCACGGTCAGCCCGTGTTCGTCAACGACCGCGCGCAGCAGCGTCAGCACCTCCGCCGCGGTCCGCGAGTCGAGGGCGCCGGTGGGCTCGTCCGAAAAGATCACCTCGGGGCGGGTGGCCAGCGCCCGGGCGATCGCCACCCGCTGCTGCTGGCCGCCGGACAGCGCGGCCGGCCGATGGTGCAGCCGGTCGGTGAGGCCGACCCGCTCGACGACCTGGGTCAGCCAGGCCCGGTCCGGACGGACGCCGGCCAGGCGCAGGGGCAGCACGATGTTCTCCTCGACGGTGAGCGCGCCGATCAGGTTGAACGCCTGGAAGACGAACCCGATCCGGGTACGACGCAGCTCGGTCAGGCGGGTCTCGGACAGCCCGGACAGGTCGGTGCCTCCGATCATCACCCGACCGGAGGTCGGTCGGTCGAGCCCGGCCGCGGTCTGCAGCAGCGTGCTCTTGCCGGAGCCCGAGGGCCCCATCACCGCCGTGAAGGTGCCCCGTTCGAAGCTGACATCGACGCCGGCAAGCGCAGTCACCTGGTCACGGCCGGCGTCGTACACGCGGGTGAGGTGTTCGACGCGTACCGCCGGAGCGATTGTCTGTTCCGGATAATCCGGCATTCTGGTGGCCTCTCTCCGTGTCATCGGCAAGAACTGCGCGCACCAGAAACGCTATTGACGTGGGAGAACGGCAACCATCCCGCGGGCTGCCAGGTTCGGGTACAGCAGGCGCTACCGCCGATCGCCGTCCAGGTAGCGCAGCACGGCGGTGACCCGCCGGTCGGCACTGTCGTCCGGTGGAAGCTGGAGCTTCGAGAAGATGCTGCGGATGTGCTTGTGCACGGCGCCGTCGGTGACGAACAGCCGCTCGGCGATAGCGCTGTTGCCCAGCCCCTCGGCCATCAGCCCCAGCACCTCACGCTCACGCGGCGACAGCTCACTCAGTGCCGTGTCCGTCCGGCGGTTGCGGGCGAGCAACTGCGCCACCACCTCCGGGTCGATCACACTGCCGCCGTCCGCGACGCGGTGTAGCGCGGCGAGGAACTCCTCGACCCTGCCCACCCGCTCCTTCAACAGGTAACCGAGCCCGACGGCGCCGACCGAGAACAGGTCGGTGGCGAACGCCTGCTCGACGTACGCCGACAGGACCAGCACCGCGAGGCCGGGACGGCGCCGCCGGGCCTCCACGGCGGCCACGATGCCCTCGTCGGTGTGGGTCGGCGGCATCCGTACGTCCACGATCGCGACGTCCGGCGCGTGCTCGTCGACGGCGACCAGGAACTCGCCCGGAGTGCCGGCGGTGGCGACCACGTCCAGATCCTCCGCCCGCAGCAGCAACGCCAACCCCTCACGCAGCAGCGGGTCGTCCTCGGCGATCACGATCCGCATGGCAGCTCCACGTCCATTCTCGTCGGCCCTCCCGGCGGGCTCGTCAGCGTCATCCGGCCGTCGTACGCCTCGACCCGCCGGCGGATACCGGTGAGCCCGGAGCCACGTGTCTCGTTCGCACCGCCGTGCCCGTCGTCCTCAATGCTCACCAGCAGCCGGCCGCGCTCGCGGCGCACGGCCACGTCCACCTGGCTCGCACCGCTGTGCCGGACGACGTTCGTCAGCGCCTCGGCCACCACGAAGTACGCGGTGGCCTCGACCGAGGCCGCGCACCGCACAGCCACGTCCACCTCCAGTCGGCACGGCACCGCGCAGCTGCTGGCCAGGCCCGTCAGCGCACCGGCGAGACCTCTGTCGTCCAGCACCGGCGGCAGGATCCCGCGCACCACCGTACGCAGCTCGCCGAGTGCCTGTTCCGCGGCGTCCTGCGCCTGCCCGAGGATCTCGTCGGCGCGGTCCGGATTGCGGCGCACGGCCCGCCGCGCAGCGCCGAGCAACACGTTCACCGCTACCAACCGGTTCTGGGTGCCGTCGTGCAGCGACCGCTCGATCCGGCGCAGTTCGACAGCGTGGGCGTCCAGCGCGGCGGCGCGGGTGGCGGTCAGCTCTGCCACCCGCAGCGACAGGTCGACACCCGGCGGTGGAGGCAGCAGCCACCGGCCCGGCCAGGCCTGGAGGCGGGCCAGGACCGGGCTGAACCAGATCGCGGCGGCCAGGCAGCCCACCCCGAGCACCCCGACCCAGAGCGCGTCGGACAGGCCATCGATGCGCCACCAGACGATCCCTGGCGCGGCGTCGGGGGGGACCAGCCGGTACCACAGCGGGAAGGTGCCGTCCTGCACCGCATAGAGCGGCAGCGCGATGCCGACCAGCCCGGTCACCAGGCCGACGAGCGAGTACAGCGCGACCCAGCCGAGCTCCCGGCGTACGAAGGGATCGCGCGTCGCCGTCCGCAACCCGGCCGGAACCGGCCCCGGCGTGGGGATCGGCTTGCCCCAGCGGGACAGCCGGGCCCGCTCGCGGTCGCTCACCCAGCGCACCGCCCGTAACGCACCCGGCGCCGCCAGCAGCCCCACCCCGCCCAGGCAGGTCACCGCCACGATCGCCGCCCAGAGCAGCGCGCCCAGCGCCAGCGTGGCGGTGCCCAGCCCTCCGACGATGTGCTCCAAGGCGTCGACCGAGGCGCGAACCCGGCCCCGCACGTACGCCATCGACCCACCTCCACCGCCAACATAGGCCACCGTAGGCCCCGCCCGGCGACGTCGGGGCGGAAGGTACAGCCTGCTGTACCCCTGTTGTCGAGCTGACGGGATCGTCTCCGCAGCGCCGCGTCCCTAGCGTTGACGGCGTCAAGAAACATTCGCCGAAGGAGGCAGTCATGACCGATCCGTACCGCATCACCGAGGCCCCGGTCGCCGCACCGAAAAGGCCGGGTGGCCTGCTGCGCCCACTGCTGTGGCTGGTGCTCTTCGTCAGCGCTGCGGCCAACGTGGTGCTCTCGACCGCAGCGGACAACCAGTGGGTCAGCTCGGCGTTCGGCCTGGTGGCGGTGCTCAGCGCGGTCGCGCTGATCGTCCACCACCGCCGTAACCGGACGCCGAAGTCGTAGGGACACCAACCTCATCACCGTCGCGCCGGGTGTGGGTCCCTGTGGTCGATCTCTTGACTTCCCTCACAGTCGGGCGTAAACAAAGCACAAGCAAAACGAAACGGCGGTGAAACAACATGTACGCCGAGGAACGACAGCAGGAGATCCTTCGCATCGCCCGGGACGTGGGCCGGGTCGAGGTGACCGGCCTGGCCGATGGGCTAAACGTGACGTCGGAGACCATCCGCCGCGATCTCACCATCCTGGAGCGGGCCGGGGTGCTGCGCAGAGTCCACGGTGGAGCGATTCCCGTCGAACGGCTCGGGTTCGAGCCCGCGCTGGCGGCGCGTGACGCGGTGCTCATCGAGGAGAAGGAGCGCATCGCCAAACTCGCCCTGAATGAGGTGCCGGAGGAGGGCGCGATCATCCTCGACGCCGGCACCACGACCGCCCGGCTGGCCCAACTGCTGCCGGTCGACCGTGAGCTGACCGTCGTGGTCAACTCGCCGGTCATCGCCACGACCCTCGGTACCTATGCCAACCTCAACGTCCTGCTGTTGGGCGGACGGGTCCGCGGGAAAACCCTGGCGACCGTCGACGACTGGGCGCTGTCACCGTTGGCGGACCTCTACGTTGACGTCGCGTTCATCGGCACCAACGGCATCTCTGTCGAGCGCGGGCTGACCACCCCGGACCCGTCCGAGGCGGCGGTGAAGCGAGCGATGGTCCGTGCCGCCCGGCGCACGGTGGTGGTCGCCGACCACACCAAGCTCGGCAACGACTATCTTTCCCGGTTCGCTGAGCTGGCCGACGTCGACCTGCTCATCACCGACAACCGTGCCGACCTCGACCTGGTCGGTGACCTGGAGTCCACGGGCGTTCGGGTGGCCCGCGCATGAGAGCGGGCCGGGCATGATCGTCACCGTCACCCTCAACCCCAGCCTCGACCGAGCCGTGGAGGTCGGCTCACTCACCCGGGGCGAGGTCATCCGGGCTGCCACTGCTCACCTCGACCCCGGCGGCAAGGGGGTCAATGTATCCCGTGCCCTGCTGGCCAACGGCGTACCGTCGGTGGCGGTGCTGCCGTCCGGCGGTGACGAGGGAAACCAGCTCATCCGCCTCCTCAAGGCGGAGGGTGTGGAGGTTCTCGCGGTCTCGATCGCCGGAAGGACCCGTTCCAACATCACCCTGGCCGAGCCCGACGGCACGGTCACCAAGATCAACGAGCCTGGCCCGAGCCTGCGCCGCGCCGAGTTCGACGAGTTGATCAAAAGTGTGCTCGCCCGTGCCAGGGGCGCCGACTGGGTCGTGCTGTGCGGCAGCGTCCCGCCCGGCCTGCCCGCCGACGCCTACGCGCAGTTATGCCGGAAGCTGCGCGCCGCCGATGTCAGGGTCGCCGTCGACACCAGCGGTCCTGCCCTACGCGAGGCCGCCCTTGCCGGAGCGACAGTGCTCAAGCCCAACCGCGACGAACTGGCCGAGGTGGTCGGCAGCCCACTGAAGGACCTCGGCGATGTGGTTGATGCCGCTCAGTGCCTGCGGGCATGGGGCGCCGGCACCGTCGTAGCCAGCCTCGGCGCCGACGGCGCCGTCCTGGTCGACGCCGAAGGGGTCCGCACCGGCACCTGCCCGGTAGCCCGGCCCCGTAGCACCGTCGGTGCAGGCGACGCGCTGCTCGCCGGGTTCCTCGCCGCGGGCGCACAGGGTGCCGCGGCCCTCGCCGAAGGCCTGGCCTGGGGCGCCGCCGCGGTGAGCCTGCCCGGCAGCCGGATGCCCGGTCCAGCGGACCTGCTCCGCCACGACGTCACCATCCACCCCTAGCCGGACGAGCTTCTTCCCCCGCAGCCGTCTGGACCGCCCCTCGATGAAGGAGATACCCCCGTGACCTCCTCTTCCTACACACCAGAGGTGAAAGGTCAGGGCCTCAAAGCCACCGTGCAACGCCTCGGCGGCTACCTGGCCGCGATGGTCATGCCCAACATCGGCGCGTTCATCGCCTGGGGCCTGATCACCGCACTGTTCATCCCGACCGGCTGGATCCCCAACAAAACCCTGGCCGAACTGGTCGGCCCGATGATCAGCATCCTGCTACCGGTGCTCATCGGCTACACCGGCGGCCGGCTGGTCCACGGCCAACGCGGCGCCGTCGTCGGCGCGGTGGCGACCATGGGCCTCGTCGTCGGCGCGGATGTGCCGATGATCCTCGGCGCGATGATCATCGGGCCGCTCACGGCGTATGTCCTCAGGCTTTTCGACGGTCTGATCGAAAACAAGATCCGCCCCGGCTTCGAGATGCTGGTCGACAACTTCAGCGCCGGCATCATCGGTGCCGGGATGGCCATCGGCGGTGTCTACGGCATCGGCCCCGTGGTCGAATGGCTAACCAAGCAAGCCGGCTCGGGCGTCGACTGGCTCGTCGGCAAGGACCTGCTGCCGCTGACCTCGGTACTCGTCGAACCCGCCAAGGTGCTCTTCCTCAACAACGCCATCAACCACGGCGTGTTCGGCCCGCTGGGCATCGCCGAGGCGGCCGACAAGGGCAAGTCGATCCTGTTCATGATTGAGTCGAACCCCGGCCCCGGCCTCGGTCTGCTGCTCGCCTTCATGGTCTTCGGCCCCCGCGCGCTGCGCCCCAGTGCCCCGGCCGCGATCATCGTGCAGTTCCTCGGCGGCATCCACGAGATCTACTTCCCGTACGTGTTGATGAAGCCGAAGCTGATCCTCGCCGTGATCGCCGGGGGTGCGGCCGGCGTCGGCACCTTCGTGATCACCGGTGCCGGACTGGTCGCCACCCCCTCGCCGGGCAGTATCTTCGCCTACCTCGCCGTCACCCCCAAGGGCGGCCACTTCGGGGTCATCCTCGGCGTCGTGATCGCCGCCGCCGTCACCTTCGCGGTCGCCTCAGCCCTGCTCGGCTTCGGCCGCGGCGAGCCCGCCGCGGACGCCGCCGGCCCGGACGAGGAGACGGCTGTCCGTCCAGACGAGGAGAAGGATGTCGACCCTGACGAGACCCTCCACAAGTCGGCAAAGCAGGAGGTCTGAATCCATGCCCACCATCAACGGCACCGAGATCAAGAAGGTCGTCGTCGCCTGCGACGCCGGCATGGGCAGCAGCGTGATGCTGGCCAGCCAACTTCGGCGGCAACTGGCAAAGAACGCGGTGACCGTCGAGCACACGCCGGTCAACTCGATCCCGGCGGACGCGGACGTGGTCGTCTGCCACCAGGGGCTCGCCGCGCGGGCCCGGGTCAGCGCACCCGACACGGTCATCGTGCCGATCCAGGTGTTCATCGGCGACCCGGCCGTCACCAGGGTCGTGAACGCGGTACAGCGCGGTGGTGAGCTGAGTGGCTGAACTGCTGGCCCGTGACGCGATCCGGCTCGACGAGCGGGCCGGATCGCGGGACGAGGCGATCAGCCGCTGCGGCGCGGTACTCGTCGAGATCGGCGCGGTCGCCCCCGCGTACGTCGACGCGATGCTCACCCGCGAGCAGAGCGTCTCCACGTACATCGGAGAGGGCGTCGCCATCCCGCACGGCACGCTGAACAGCAAGGAGTCCGTCCAGCGCGATGCCCTCGCGGTGCTGCGCTTCCCTGACGGCGTCGACTGGGACGGCTTCGACGTACGGGTCTGCGTCGCCATCGCCGCTGCCGGCGACGGGCACGTGGACATCCTCGCCCAGCTCGCCTCGGTGCTGATGGACCCCGCCCAGGCGCAGCGGCTACGCGAGTCGACGAGCGTCGATGACGTCATCACCATCCTCGAAGGGAAGCCCTCGTGAAGGTTGTTCGATTCCACGCGCCCGGTGACGTCCGCATCGAGGACGCGCCCGAGCCCACCCCGGGCCCCGCCGAGGTGAAGATCCGCGTCCGCGCCTGCTCCACCTGCGGCACCGACGTGAAGATCTCCCGCTTCGGCCACCACCACATCGCCCCGCCGCGCGTCATGGGCCACGAGATCGCCGGTGAGATCAGCGAAGTCGGTGGCGACGTCACGGGCTGGCGGCCGGGGGACCGGGTTCAGGTCATCGCCGCCATCCCGTGCGGTACGTGCGCCGAGTGCCGGCGCGGCCGGATGACCGTCTGCCCCAACCAGGTGTCGATGGGATACCACTTCGACGGCGGGTTCGCCGAATACCTGGTCGTGCCGCACAACGTCCTCGCCGTCGACGGGCTCAACCGCATCCCCGAGGAGCTCAGCTTCGCCGAGGCGTCCGTCGCCGAGCCCCTCGCCTGCGTCCTCAACGGCCAGAACCTCGCGGGTGTGGGGGAGGGCGACGACGTGGTCGTCGTCGGGTCCGGGCCGATCGGCTGCCTGCATGTGCGCCTGGCCCGTTCACGCGGCGCGGCCCGGGTGTTCCTCGTGGACCTCAACCGCGAACGCCTCGACCTGGCCGCCAACCTGGTCCAGCCGGACGCGGCGATCTGCGGTGCCGAGACCGACGTCGTCGACGCGGTGCTCAAACTCACCGAAGGTCGGGGTGCCGACGTCGTCATCACCGCCACGGCCGCCGGCGTCGCCCAGGAGCAGGCGGTGCAGATGTCCGCGCGCCAGGGTCGGATCAGCTTCTTCGGTGGCCTGCCGAAGGACAAGCCCGTCATCTCCCTGGACTCCAACCTCGTGCACTACCGCGAGCTGACCATCGTCGGCGCCAACGGCTCCAGCCCGGAGCACAACAAGGAAGCGCTCCGACTCATCGCCAGCGGCGCCGTGCCGGTCGCCGACCTCATCACCCACCGCCTGCCGCTCGACCGCACCCTCGACGCCTTCGGCATCGTGGCGCGCGGCGAAGCGATCAAGGTGACGATCGAACCCTAGGGGGATCCGTTGCCCAGCAGAACAGTCCTCGTCGGCTCCGCCAGCGGGCTGCACGCCCGCCCGGCGGCGCTGTTCGTCGCCGAGGCGGCGAAGCAGCCGGTGCTGGTCACCATCCGCACCGGCGACAAGAAACCCGTGCCGGCCCGCAGCATGCTCGGCGTGCTGTCGCTCGGCGCCAAGAAGGGCACCGAGGTCACCCTGGAGGCCGACGGCGACGACGCCCAGGCCGCCGTCGACACCCTGGCCGACCTCCTCGAACGCGATCTCGATGCGTGAACTCCGAGGGATCGGGGCCAGCCCCGGTGGTGCGGCCGGGCCGGTCTACCGGCTGGCCCCGCCTCCGGCCCTGCCGCCGTTGGCGCAGACCGTTGATCCCGACGCCGAGAAGATCGCCGTCCGGGCCGCGGTCGTCGCCGTCGCCGCCGACCTGACCCGTCGCGCCGACACCGCCCTGGACGCGACCGCCGCCGAGGTCCTGCGCGCGCAGGTCATGATGGCGCAGGACGAGACACTCGTCGACGCGGCCGACATCGCCATCGACGGCGGTGCGGACGCCCCGCACGCGATCACCGACGTGCTCGCCGGGCACCGGGCCGCCTTCGAAGCCGCGGGCGGGTACCTCGCCGAGCGGATCAGCGATCTCGACGACCTGCGGGACCGCCTCGTCGCGGCGTGCCTGGGGCAGCCGATGCCGGGCGTTCCGGACCCTGGCCATCCGTACCTGCTCATCGCCCGCGACCTGGCACCCGCCGACACCGCCGGCCTCGAACCGGGCCTGGTGCTGGGCCTGATCACTGCCGAGGGCGGGCCGACCAGCCACACCGCGATCCTGGCCCGGACACTCGGTATCCCGGCCGTGGTCCGCTGCGCGGGCATCCTGGACGTGACCGACGGCGCGTTGGCCAGTCTCGACGGCGCGAGCGGTGTCGTGGTGGCCGGCGTCTCCGCAGACACGGTGACCGCCGTCAACGCGGAGCGGCTCGCCGAGATCGAACGCCGCGCCCGCTCTCAGGGCCCCGGGCGGACCGCGGACGGTCATCCCGTCGCGCTACTGGCCAACATCGGCTCCGTCCGCGACCTCACCGGCGAGGTGGAAGGGGTCGGCCTGTTCCGCACCGAGCTGCTCTACCTCGACCGCAGCGACCCGCCGTCGTACGAGGAACAGGTCGCCGCGTACCGCGACGTCTTCGCCGCGCTGCCCGGTCGCAAGATCGTTGTGCGTACCCTGGACGCCGGCGCTGACAAGCCGCTGCCGTTCCTGCGGCTGGCCGAGGAACCCAACCCCGCGCTGGGCATCCGTGGTCTGCGGGTCGCGCGGCAGGCACCGTCCGTACTCACCGCGCAGTTGGCCGCGATCGCGGCGGCGGCTGCGGCGACGGACGCCGACGTGTGGGTGATGGCGCCGATGGTCGCCACGGCGACGGAGGCGGCAGCGTTCACCGAATCCTGCCGCGAGCACGGCCTGGCGACCGCCGGCGTGATGATCGAGGTGCCGGCCGCGGCCCTACGCGCCGACCAGGTGCTGTGCCACGCGGACTTTCTCAGCGTCGGCACCAACGACCTCAGCCAGTACACGTTCGCCGCTGACCGCATGTGCGGCGACCTCGCTGACCTGCTCGACCCGTGGCAGCCCGCGCTGATCGCGCTCCTCGCCTCCTGCGCGGCAGCGGGCGTCGAGGCGGGCAAGCCAGTCGGCGTGTGCGGAGAGTCCGCAGCGGATCCGCAGTTCGCCCTGGTGCTGGCTGGCCTGGGCATCACCAGCTTGTCCATGGCGCCCCGCAGCATCCCGACGGTGCGCGAGTCCCTGGCCGCGCACACCCTGGACGAGTGCCGCCAGATCGCCGAGGCGGCCCTTGCCGCTCCCAGCCCGGAGGCAGCACGGACCGCGGCGGCCGATGCTTCGCGTCAGCTCCGCCTCGGCGAGGGTGTGTCCGTGCGGTGAGCCGGTAACGGTCACCGGCGATTCGTCGGTGAGATCCTCCAGCCATGGGGAAGCACGATTCCTGCCGGGCACCGAGAGGACCGCGCTGCGCGCCGATCGTGAGATTGAACGATCGGACTCCGCGGCGCGGTCACACTCGGTGTGGCAGGGTCACGCGGAGTTGCGCCACTTGCGGCCGTGCCGGCCGATGAGCCGGTCGGCGTCGGTCGGCCCCCAGGAGGCGGCCTCGTAGGTGGGGATCGGCGAGTTGTCCTTCTCCCAGTGGTCGATGATCGGGTCGACGATCCGCCAGCACTGCTGCACCTCGTCGCTGCGGATGAAGAGCGACGCGTCGCCGATCAGCGCGTCCAGGAGCAGCCGCTCGTACGCCTCCGGGGACTCCTCGACGAACGTCTGGTCGTAGGAGAACTCCATGGTGGCGGTGCGGACCCGGAAGGAGTGGCCCGGCACTTTGGCGCCGAAGCGCAGCGAGATGCCCTCGTTCGGCTGGATCCGCAGGATCAGCGCGTCAGCATCGAGGCCGGTGAGCTGATCGGTCGGGATCGGTAGGTGCGGCGGTCGCTGGAACTGCAGTGCCACCTCGGTGAGCCGGGCCGGCAGGCGCTTGCCGGTGCGTACGTAGAACGGCACCCCGGCCCAGCGCCAGTTGTCCACGTTGAGCCGCATCGCGGCGTAGGTCTCGGTCCGCGACAGAGGGTCGACGCCGGTCTCCTCGCGGTAGCCGGCCATCAGCTCCTCGCGTGTGCCGCCCCGGGTGTACTGTCCCCGGACCGCGGCCTCGGCGATGTCCCGGTCGGTGGGGAGCCGGATCGCCTGCAGCAGCTTCACCTTCTCGTTGCGCAGGCCCTCAGCCTCGAATGAGGCCGGCGGCTCCATCAGCGCCAGCGCGAGGACCTGGAGCACGTGGTTCTGCACGATGTCCCGCATCGCGCCGGCGTCCTCGTAGAAGCCGCCGCGGCTGCCGACGCCGAGGGTCTCGGCGACGGTGATCTGCACGTGGTCGACCCAGGAGCGATCCCAGATGGGCTGAAAGATCGAGTTCGCGAAGCGCAGCGCCAGCACGTTCTGGACGGTGTCCTTGCCCAGATAGTGATCGATACGAAAGACCTGGTGCTCGTCGAACGCGCTGTGCACGACGCCGTCAAGCTCGCGGGCGGTGGCCAGGTCGCGTCCGTACGGCTTCTCGATGACCAGGCGGGAGAAGGAGCCTTCGCGTGGCTGGTTGAGCCCGACACCGGCCAGTCCGTTGATTACCGGCTCGAAGGCCCCGGCGGGGGTGGACAGGTAGAAGAGCCGGTTGCCGGACGTGCCCCGCTGTGCGTCCAGCTCGTCGAGGGTCTCCACGAGCCGCTTGTAGGTCTCCGGGTCGTCGTAGCCGCCGGCCACGTACCGCACGCCGCTCTGGAGCTGGCGCTTGCTGGCGAGGGTGCGTGCACCGAGGGCGCTCTCGGCGAACTGCTCGTCGGTCATCGACGTACGCGCGACGCCGACCAGCGCGAACTGGTCGGGGAGCCGCTCGTGCCGAGCCAGGCTCTCGATTGCGGGCAGCAGCTTACGCCGGGTCAGGTCACCGGAGGCACCGAAGATCACCAGCGTGGCCGGCGGGGCACTCCGCTCCTGAATGAGCTGAGAAGCGTGGTCCATGGTCTGCGTTCCTCCGGGCACAAGGGGTGTGGGATTGGGGGCGGGCTGTCCTGCCAGGACTTGTGCGGCGATGGCGGTGTCCGGGGGCCACATCGGCGTGGCTCGTTGGTCGTGGAGCTTGAGCCTCGCATGCCGGGCTGACGGGTAGCCCTCTCGGTGTCGGGATGCGGTGCGGTCTGCCGGCGTACGAGATGGTGGTACGAATGATCGTCGCCAGGTAGCGCGCGGAGGTCAACCGGCAGCCGCCGGCGGCGGCGCCGGTGACCGCAAGGGTGCGGCTACGGCGTCGCGCTGGTCCGGTGGTGGTGATTCATCCTGATGTCAGCGGGTGGGACCTCGTCGAGGACGGCTGGTCATCGCTCAGTACGCGGAACGGTTGTTCTTACGGCTTCGTTACGGGCGGCGATCTGGGTGCACGCAATCCATTGATGAGCGCCACGCTGAAGGTCGTCCACCAATCCAGGAGGGGACCATTATGCGATCACTGGCACGGCGCGGGCTGTCGGCGGCGACGCTCGCCGCGGTGGCGGCAAGCGTGTTGCTCCTGCCGGCAACGTCAGGCGTGGCCGCCATCCCGTCGGTGTGGAAGGCGACGGTGCCTCCGCTGATCCAGGACAGCCGGTTGACCGACGTGGTCGCCACCGGCCCGAACGATGCCTGGTCGGTCGGATATCAGGCATCGACCTACACTGGATACTCGATCGACGAGCCCTACGCGCTGCTGCGGTGGAACGGGCGGACGTGGACGGAACGGCGGCTGCCGCACGAGGCGTTCCTGCTGTACAGGGCGGCTGCGGCGAGCGAGGGGGACGTCTGGACGGTGGGCCTCGGAGTCCACGGCGAGCCGTACGCCGGACATTTCAACGGCCAGACCTGGACGGGACACACGCCGTTGGGCGCCTCTACGGGGCCTTCCACGCTGCTGGACGTGGCGGCCACCGGCGGTGGGCGGGCGGTGTTCGTCGGCCACGACGGCTCCGGGCCGCTCGTCCTCGAAGGCGACACCCGTCAGTTCAACCGGGTGGCGGTGCCGGGGACGGAGCAGCACAACGGTGTCCTGCGGGCGGTTTCCAGCACTCAGGACGGCAGCCTGTTCGCCGCCGGCGATCGCTACCTCGCCGACGCCCCCTACCCGCAGCCCATGATTGTGCAGCGCATCGGCGGTGCGTGGCAGGTGGCGGCACTGCCGTCGACTCCCAGCACCCAACTGACGGGTGTGTGGGCCCGCTCGTCGACCGACGCCTGGGCCGTCGGCACGCAGGACTACGACACCGCTCCCAAGCCCGTCATCCTGCACTGGGACGGTCGAACGTGGCAGCGGTTGGCCGGACCGGCGCCTGCTGGCCGGGCGTACGCCGTTGCCGGTGATGCGAACGGCAATGTTTGGATCAGTGGCACGAATCCCATCCCTCCGTACATCGAGTACCCGGGCACGCTGTTGCTGCGCTACACCGGCGGCCGGTGGAGTGTGGAGTACGGGCCGAAGGTCGGCGGCGGTGCCCCGCACCTTGATGCCCTGGCGAACGTCCCGGGCAGCTCGTCCTTCTGGGGTAGCGGCGCCGCTTCGCGCAACGGCCTCGGCATCGCCGGCGTCATCGAACGGACCAGGTGACCGAGAACCCACAAGCAGCGGTACGGAGTGTGTCAAGAGCGCGGCATGTCGGCACGCCTACGGCCGACGGCCCGTCCCTGACCCCGGCCCGGCGGCGCAGTCCTTGGCACGTACGAAGGGGGATTGAGGCGGCATGGAGTCGGTCACTCTCTGCTCGGAGTCAGGGCGTGTCGGGTCCGGTCCCCGGTCCAGGCCGCTTCGAGGATCGCGGTCAGGCTGGCGGTGTCGCTGGGGCCCGGGTGGTTCTGGATCAGGCGGGTGACACCACTGGCCATCTCCGCGAAGCGCGGGAGGTCGGCGCGTGCCACGCCGATGTCCGCCAAGGTGGCAGGGATACCGATGTCGGCAAGGAGCCCGTCGAGCCAGGTGAGGAACGTATCTGCGGCTTCGGCGTCGGAGGCGTCGGTGACGTCGAGCCCGCACACCCGGGCGAGGATGGCCAACCGGTCTGTGATGGCATCCCTGGCCGCGTCCAGCGCGTAGGGCAGTAGCAGTCCGACGCCCAGGCCGTGCGGCGTGTGCGTGGCTGCGCCGATGGGGTACTGGAGAGCGTGCGGGGCCGCGTTGCCCGCGTGGGAAAATGCGATCCCGGCGAGCATGGATCCATAGGACATGTCCGCGCGCGCGGCCGTGTCGCTTCCGTCCCTGACGACACGGCGCAAGCTGCGGGCGATGCGTTCCGCGGCGCGGAGCGCGTAGTGGTCGGTGATCGGGTTGCGGCCGAGGAACACCTGCTCCACCGGGTCGCGCGGTCCGTGGGCCCGGGGCCGGGCGGTGTAGCTCTCCACGGCGTGACAGAACGCGTCGATACCGGAGTGGGCGGTGACGGTCGCTGGGCAGGTGTAGGTGAGTTCGGGGTCGACGATGGCGAAGTCGGGGACGATGTGGACGCTGGAAACCCCCACCTTCAGCTCGCGGTCCGGGTCGGTCAACACCGAGACGGGTGTGAGCTCGGAGCCGGTGCCGGACGTCGTGGGGACCGCGACGAGAGGGATCGTCGGCCCCGGTACCCTCGACTCGCCGTAGAAGTCACGCGGCGTCCCACCGTGGCGCCGGATGACGCCGACGATCTTGGCGAGGTCGATCACCGTGCCACCGCCGATGGCGAGGATCACGTCGGCGTTCACCTCGGCTGCGGCCGAGACGGCCAGGGCGACATCGGAGAGAGGCACGTCTGAGGTCGCGTCGGAGAACACCTCGACGGCCTCGACCTTTTCCCGTACGGCGGCCACGATCTCGGCCACGCCTGGCTGCCGCAGGAGGACCTGGTCGGTCACGATGAGGACTCGCGAGCCACTCTCGGCCACCACTCGGGGGATGTTCTGTGCGACCCCTTCGCCCACTATCAGCTGGCGTGGTCCGCGGACGGTCTCAAGCATGGCAGTGCCTCTCCGGAGCGTCGGCGGCGATGTGCTGGGTGGACGTCCAGGTCACCTGCGGGACCGGGACGGCGTCGGCGAGGTTGGCCGCCCGGGTGGCGCAGACGCGCGCGGCGGGCGCCCGGGGCAGCAGGCCGGTCACGGTAGGTCGATCGCCACGTAGGTCAGGTCGAGGTACTCGAGGACGCCCTCGTGCGACCCCTCCTTGCCGATCCCTGACTGCTTCACGCCGCCGAACGGAGCTGACGGATCCGATATCAGACCACGGTTGATGCCGAGCATCCCCGTGTCCAGCCCTTCGGCGAACCGGAGCGCCCGCTGGAGGTCACGGGTGAAGACGTATCCGGCCAGGCCGTGCTCGGTGTCGTTGGCCTTCGCCATCACCTCGTCGTCGGACGTGAACGAGATGATCGGCGCCACCGGGCCGAAGATCTCCTCCCGCAGCATCCGCGCATCCTCGGGCACGTCGACGAGGACCGTGGGCGGGTAGAAGTGGCCCGGCCCATCGGGACGCTCGCCGCCCACCAGGACCCGGGCGCCGCGATCGACCGCATCGGCGACGAGCCCGTCGATCGTGGTGACGGAGGCCTCGTCGATCAACGCCCCGACGTTCACGCCGTCGTCGAGACCATGGCCCACCGAGAGAGCGCCCATCCGCTCAGCGAAGCGCGCCGTGAACTCCTCGCGCACCGGCTCCTCGACGTAGATCCGGTTGGCCGCGATGCAGGATTCCCCGATGTTGCGCATCTTGGCCACCATGGCACCGTCGATCGCGACGTCCAGGTCAGCGTCGGCGCACACGATCAGGGCGGCGTTGCCGCCCAGTTCCATGGAGGTGCGCAGCACATTGTCCGAGGCCTGTCGTAGCAGGACGCGCCCGACCTCGGTCGACCCGGTGAAGGACAGCTTGCGGGTCCGACTGTCGGCCAGCAGTGCGGAGACCACCGCGCCGGAACGCTTGGTGGTCACCACGTTGACGACGCCCGGGGGAACGCCGACCTCCTCCATGATGCGGGCCAGGAGCAGCATGGTGAGCGGCGTCTGACCGGCTGGCTTGGTGATCGTCGTGCAGCCGGCAGCCAGCGCAGGAGCGATCTTGCGGGCACCCATGGCCAACGGGAAGTTCCAGGGCGTCACGAAGACGCACGGTCCGACCGGCTTCGGCACGGTGAGGATGCGGTATCCACCTGCGGGAGCGATGTTGTAGCGCCCTTCGACGCGCACCGCCTCCTCGGCGAACCAACGGAAGAACTCGGCACCGTAGGCCACCTCTCCCCGAGCCTCGGCGAGCGGCTTTCCCATCTCCAGCGTGATCAGCCGGGCGACCTCCTCGGATCGCTCGGTCAGTGCCCGGTACGTCGCGGTCAACAACTCTGACCGTCTCCGTGGCGGGGTGGCTGCCCACTCCGCCATTGCCCTGCTCGCCGCGTCCAGGGCGGCGAGCCCGTCGGCGACGTCAGCGTCCGCCACCTCGGCGATGGTCTTGCCGGTGGCCGGGTCCTCGACGGCAAAGGTGGCTCCGCTTGCGGCGTCGCGCCAGGCGTCGCCGATTCGGAGCCGCCGGTGCTCGGGGGCCAGCACGTTCATCGGGTCACTCATCGCGTCGCCTCCTGTGATCTTCCTCGTGATGTCCGGCGTGCCTCAGCGATCGCGCTGTGCGCGTAGACGGACGGGTTCACACGCCCTCGTCGCGGGCGAGGCGGGGCTCGACTGCCACGTACGGGCGCATGTCGCCGTCGCCGCCCGCCGCCGTTACCGCCCAGCCTCGGACAGCGACACCCCGGTGCCCGCGTCGAACAGGTGCGCACGGTCCAGGTCGACGGTGACAACCACCCGCTCGCCCGGCGTACCCGTGACTGTGGGCCGGGCCTTGACCTTGAGGATCTCCGTCCCGACCCGGACGTCGACCACCGTCCGGTCACCGAGCGGCTCAAGTCCGTAGAGCTCGCCCGACAACGACGCGTCCCCCCGCTGCTCGACCGACAGGTCCTCCGACCGCAGGCCCAGCATCAGCTCACGACCGTCCTCAGCCGTGGTCCAGCGGGGCCGCGGCAGCGTCCAGCCTTCGGCACCGACCAGACGATCCCCCTCGGCACGGCAGGCGAGCAGGCTGATCGGCGGGCTCCCGACGAATCCCGCGACCCACTGGTTGGCTGGGCGCTCGTACACCTCGGTCGGTGTTCCGACCTGTTGCACGGTCCCCTCCTTCAGGACCGCGACCTGGTCGGCCATGGACAGAGCCTCGACCTGGTCGTTGGTCACGTAGACGAAGGTCGCTCCGAGGCTGCGGTGGATGCGGGTGAGCTCGGTGCGCATCTCGACGCGGAGCTTGAGGTCGAGATTCGTCAGCGGCTCGTCCATGAGGAACGCGCGCGGACTACGGACCAGCGCCCGGGCCAGGGCGACGCGCTGCATCTCACCACCCGACAACTGCGCCGGACGACGCTGCAGCAACCGTTCGATGTGCAGCAGGTTCGACATCTGCTCGACGGCAGCGGCGATCTCGCTCGACGAACAGCGACGTGCCCGCAGCGGCGAAGCGATGTTCTCGTACACCGTGTGTCGCGGGTAGAGGGCGTAACTCTGGAAGACCATGGCCAGGTCGCGTGCGGCAGGGGTGTCACCGGTCGCGTCCCTGCCGTCCAGATGCACCGACCCGGCGTCAAGCTTGTCAAGGCCGGCGATCGCTCGCAGGGTCGTCGTCTTGCCTGCCCCGGAGGGCCCCAGCACGACGAAGAACGAGCCGTCCGGCACGTCCAGCGTCACCCCGTCGAGGGCCTGGACTTTTCCGAAGGACTTGCGCAGCCCGTGCGCTGCCACGGTTCCCATCAGGCCACCAGCTCTTCCGTGCTCACGTCGTAGACCGCCGGGGTGCCGCCGGTGTGCCGCAACCCGACGGTTGCGTCAGCGGCGAAACGGACGGTCGGTGGCATCCGAACCCGTACGTCGCGCTGGCCGCCGTGGTCGACCACGTAGATGATTTCGTCGCCCAGCCACTCCGCCGAGACCACGCGGGCCGGGACCGACCGTTCCGCCCCTGCTTCGGTGACTTCCAGCGCCTCCGGCCGGACGCCAGCGATCAGGCGACGGTCGCGCGGCAGGCCCGGCGGTGGCGTGAGGACCAGTCCGCCCTCACCGCGCAGCTTCCCGTCGGCTACCTGCACCTCGATGAGGTTCATCGGCGGGGAGCCGATGAATGAGGCACAGAAGAGACTCGCCGGGCGGTCGTAGACCTCCAGTGGCGTGCCGATCTGCTCGACGCGGCCCTTGTTGAGGATGGCGATCCGGTGACCGAGCGACATCGCCTCGACCTGGTCGTGGGTGACGTAGACCATCGTGGCGCCCAGTTCCCCCTGCAGGTGCTTGATCTCCGTGCGCATGTCCGCCCTCAGCTCCGCGTCCAGGTTGGTGAGAGGCTCGTCCATGAGGAACGCGCGCGGTCGCCGTACCAGGGCGCGAGCGAGCGCGACGCGCTGCTGCTCGCCGCCGGACAGCTGGCGGGGTCGCCGGTCCAGGAGCGGACCGAGCTGCATCAGCCGGGCGGCCTCGTTGACCCGCTCGTGCACCTCCTGCTTGGGCAGCCCCTCGGCCCGCAGCGGGAACGCCAGGTTGTCGCGGGTCTTCAGGTGCGGGTAGAGGGCGTAGAACTGGAACACCATGGCGATGTCGCGCTCGGCGGGCGGCAGGTCGTTGACCAGCGTGTCGCCGATGCGGATGTCACCCTTCGTCTGCCTCTCCAGGCCGGCTATGGCCCGCAGCGTGGTCGTCTTGCCGCAACCCGAAGGGCCGAGCATCACGAACAGCTCGCCGTGGCCGATGGACAGGTCCACGTGTTCGACCGCGACCGTCCCGTCCGGGTAGCGCTTGTGCAGCGCGGTCACCTCGATGCCCGCCATCAGCGTCGCACCGCCCCGAGCGTCACGCCGGCGATGAGGTGCTTGCGCACCAGGTACGCGAAGACGAGCACCGGTAGGGCGAACACTACGGAGGCGGCGGCCACGAGGCCCCAGTCCGTGGTGGTGCCGCCGATCAGGCCGGCGATGGCGGGTGGGGCCGTCCGGACGTCGTCGCTGGAGGTGAGGAAGGTGGCGAACACGAACTCGTTCCACGAGAAGATGAGCGCGAAGACCGCCGTCGCGGCGATGCCGGGCACGAGCAGGGGAAGGGTGAAGCGCCGGAACGCCTGCAGACGGGTGTAGCCGTCGAGCATGGCGGCATCCTCGTACTCTGCGGGCACCTCGTCGACGAACCCCTTCATCATCCAGATCGTGAACGGGACGTTGAACGCGGTGTAGATGAGGATCAGGCCGATCTTGTTGTCGATGAGTCCGACCTGGCGGTACATGAGGAAGATCGGGATCACGACCACCACGGGCGGCATGAAGCGCGTGGACAGGATGAAGAACAGTTGGTCCTTCTTGGCCTTCACGGCGAAGCGTGAGTAGGCCCAGGCCGCCGGGACCCCCAGCACGGTGGCCAGCACCGTGGAAGCTCCGGCCACCACGACAGAGTTGAGGAACGAGACGGACAGGGCCGAGCGACCGCCACCGGGGGAGACGAACACGTCTTTGTAATGACTCAGAGTGATCTTGAAGTCGAAGAACTTGGCCGGGATGGCGTAGACGTCCCGGTTCTCCTTGATAGACGTCTCGATCATCCACAGCACCGGAAAGAGCATCACGACGGCCAGCGCGGTCAGCAGCGCGACCTCCAGCACGGAGCGGCCTCGGCTGCCGAGGCGGCGCGCGGGGGGCGTGTGATCCCGGGCAGGACCCGTGGCCACTGCCTCGTCGACGGAGACGGCCATCAGCCCTCCTTGAGCTTGTTCAAATAGCGCAGGTAGAACTGCGTGAGGACGATGACGACGAGGACCATGAGGATTCCGTACGCCGAAGCGGTTCCGGTGTTGAAGCCCAGGAACGCGACCTTGTAGATGTGGAACGACAACGTCTCGGTAGAAACACCCGGGCCTCCGTTGGTGAGGATGTAGACGAGGTCGAACAGCCGGAACGCCTCGATGGCCCTGAACATCACGGCGATGAGGAGCAGCGGCCACACCAGCGGAAGCGTGATGGTGCGGAACCGGAACCATTCGGACGCCCGGTCGATCGAGGCGGCCTCATAGAGGTACTTGGGAACCGCGGTGAGGCCCGCGAGCGCGATGAGCATGATGAACGGCGTCCACTGCCAGGTGTCGACCACGATCAGGGACAGCAGTGCCGTCCGCTGGCGGGTGAGCCACTCCACCTGCCCCAGACCGAGCGAGCCGAGCATGCTGTTGACCACGCCGAACTGCGCGTCGAGCATGAATCGCCAGAACAGCCCGACCACGACCGGCGACAGCATCATCGGCACCAGGAACAGGGTGGTCAGCACTCCGCGCCCATGCGTACGCCGTGAGATCAGGTAGGCGATGCCGAATCCGAGCACGGTCTGCAGGCCGACCGCGCCGACCACGTAGATCAACGTTGTCAGGGCCCTCGTGTGGACCTGCGCCGACGTCAGGATGGCGGTGTAGTTCCCGAATCCGATGAAATCGGCGGGCGCTGCAGGGCTACGACTTCAACTCCCCGTACGGCGTCCGCTGGGGCAAGATGCACACCGGCGTGGACCTGGTCGCCCCCGAGGGCACGCCCTAC